>JAQUNB010000081.1 GCA_028717825.1 Candidatus Omnitrophota bacterium | reverse complement strand
CAAAGATATTTTTTCTTTATATGTGTTCCTTGAAATTACGGCGGTCGGTTCTTTTATTCTTATCGTGTTCAACAAAGATCTTAACGCGTTCGAGGCGGCATTCAAGTATATGATCCTTTCCGTGATCGCGACGATACTTTTGCTTTTCTCGATAACGTTACTTTTGATCGTATCGGGCGACACGGCTTTCGCCACTTTAAAAGACGCGCTCTTGGCTTCGCAGGATAAAATGTTGATCGCTTTCGCTATAGGTATGTTCCTTGTGGCTACGTTTATAAAATCCGGGCTTGTTCCTTTCCATGGCTGGGTGCCGGACGCGTATTCGGCCGCGCCGCCGTCGATTTCGGTGCTTCTTGCCGGTATCGCTACTAAGGTTATTGGCGTGTATACCCTGATCAGGGTGATAGTTTCCATAGTCGGTTTTGATGACTCTTTAAAACAATTGCTTCTTGTCGTGGGGGCGCTGTCGGTTGTTATTGGCGCGCTGGCGGCCCTGGGACAAAGCGATCTTAAGCGGATGTTGGCTTATTCGAGTATAAGTCAGGTAGGATATATTATTTTAGGTCTCGGATGCGGAACGGCTCTTGGGCTGGCCGGCGCGGTATTCCATTTGTTTAACCATTCTATTTTTAAGTCGCTTCTTTTTGTTAATGCCGCCGCGGTGGAATCGCAAACTGGCACAAGGAATATGAACAGCTTGTCGGGGCTCGCGAAAAAAATGCCGCTAACGGGTATAACCTCCGTGATAGCCAGTTTATCGACGGCCGGAGTGCCGCCGTTGGCGGGTTTCTGGAGCAAAGTGATCATTGTAATAGCGCTTTGGATCGGCGGGTTCCATGTATACGCGGTGATAGCGATGTTGGCTAGCGTTTTAACTCTGGCGTACTTTTTGTCTTTTCAGCGGCGTGTCTTTTTCGGTATTTTGAAGGAAGAGCTTGCCGGGGTAAAGGAAGCGGGTTTTAGTTTAGCGCTTCCGGCTGTAGTGCTGGCCGCGATCACGGTCGCGGTGGGGCTATTTTTTCCTTTTGTCTGGAGAATTTTTATTTTACCGGTATCGGGTATTTTGGGAGGATAATTTGTTGATTGATCTTGTTATTCTTTTTGCCTTAACGCTGTCTTCTTTGTGGACGGTAATGACGAGGAGCCTTTTGCGTTCGGCGATAGGGCTCGCGCTTACAAGTGCGCTTTTAACGATACTAATGTTCCGTCTTAATTCGACGCTTGCCGCGGTTTTTGAGCTTTCTGTTTGCGCGGGGTTGATATCGGTGTTATTTGTCAGCACTATCAGTCTTACTCATCCGCTGACACGAGAAGAAATTATAAAACACATGAGGGAGAGGCGCGCGAGGTTTTGGGCATTGCCGTTCATTATTATCATAGCGGGTATCGTGCTGAGCCTTTTACACATAAAACCGCAGCTTTTGCTGCCTTCTCCGGAAATGGAAAAAGACGTGCGCAATGTGATGTGGAACCTTCGAGATATCGATCTTTTAGGACAGATCATAATACTTTTAACAGGTGCTTTCGGGGTGCTTATATTATTTAAGGAGAGAATAAAAAAATGAATCCGGCAAATATGCAACTATTATGGGTATTCGGGATGTTTGTTGTCGTGCTTTCCGTTATAGGGATCTACTGTGTTCTGGTGACCTATAATCTGATACGCGCGCTAATAGGGCTTGAGATCATCATTAAGGCTGTTACTCTGATGATAGTGGTCGCCGGTCATATAACCGGGCACGAGGCGTTGGCGCAGAGTTTGGTGATCACGCTGATAGTTATTGAGGCGGTAATGATAACGGTTGGGGTGGGAATAGTCGTGGGGATCACCCGTCACACCGGTTCACTCGACCTAAGAAAAATAAGTAACTTAAAAGGATAAAAGAATATGAAAGAATTGTTGCTAACGCCTCCGGTCGCTTTTATTATTGTTTTTTGCGCGTTATGGCTTATTATGCGGCTTTTTTCGCGCCTTGCGTTCCGGCCGACTAAAGAAGAAAGACCGGGGTCCTTGAAGTCTTACGCATGCGGCGAAACGAATTATGATGATATGGCCCAGCCGGATTACAGCACATTTTTTCCTTTTGCGTTTTTCTTTACCCTTGCGCATGTAGCCACTTTAATAATGACGACCGTTCCTATCGAGAACATCAAGTCGTTCTCCATGGCGATCATTTATATCTTTGGTGCAGTGCTGGGTTTGTATATTTTGTTCAGAAAGTGAGAATTCATGGAAGTCGTAAAAAAGATCATGACATGGGCACGGATAAAATCCCCATGGATATTACATTTTAATACCGGGGCGTGTAACGCCTGTGATATCGAGATCATAGCCGCGCTGACTCCGCGATACGATCTGGAACGATTCGGTGTGCAGCTCAAAGGTACGCCCAGACATGCGGATGTTCTGGTCTGTTCCGGCGCCGTAACCAGGCAGATAGAGGATAGGCTGATCAGGATCTACGAACAGATGCCGGAACCGAAATTCGTGGTTGCGGTAGGTACTTGCGCCTGTTCCGGAGGCGTTTTTGACGGTTGCTATAATGTGATGGGTGGCATCAAGTCGGTTATACCCGTTTCGGCGTTCATTCCGGGATGCCCGGCCAGCCCGAAAGCCATTATCGACGGAGTAGCGAAGCTGTTGGAAAGTTTGGAGGAAAAAAATGACACAGGAAGAAAATCTTAAACAGGCCCTTGTCGGTAAATTCGGTTATTTGGACGGCAAGATCAATATAACGCGTGAGAGACGGATATTTTTGGAAGTCGAATACCAAAATTTCGCCAATGTTTTTGAATATATCGTGAACCAGCTGAATTTTCATCATTTATGCACCATCACCGGACTGGATGAAGCCGAAAAATTAAGTTTTATTTATCATTTATCTTTGGAATCCGGCGTTTTGCTGAACTTGAAGACCGGTGTTCCCAAACAGGCGCCTGTAATAAAAAGCGTTATAAAATATTTCCCGGGAGCGGAGATATACGAAAGGGAACTGGTGGACCTTTTCGGGGCTAAAGTCGAAGGGCTGCCCGAAGGGAACCGTTATCCTTTGACGGACGATTGGCCGAAGAACGAGTATCCTCTGCGCAAGGATTGGAAAGCCAAAGGGAAATAAAGAATTACGCCTATAAAAAAGATCTCACAAATTTGAGGTGAACAAGATGAGAGAAGAAGAGAAATTCAAAATACCCATCGGGCCCCAGCATCCCGCGCTGAAAGAACCAGAGAATTTCAGCTTGGCATTGAAAGGCGAAAAGATCATGGGTGTTGAGATCCGTCTCGGATATAATCATCGCGGTATCGAAAAAGCCGCGGAAGCAAGGACGTATGTTCAGGACGTTTATCTGCTTGAACGTGTCTGCGGGATATGTTCGCATGCGCATTCGACATGTTTTGTTCAGGCGGTCGAGGAGATCGCCGGGGCGCAAGTCCCAAAACGCGCGCTTTATATCCGCACTTTGATCGCGGAACTTGAGCGCATACACAGCCATTTGCTCTGGTTAGGAGTAGCGGGACACGAGATCGGGTTCGATACGCTTCTGATGTACACTTGGCGCGACAGGGAGATCGTGATGGACATATTGGCGCTTCTTACCGGCAACCGTGTTAATTACGGCATAAATACCTTAGGCGGGGTAAGGCGCGATATCAATAAAGAGGAAATAGAAACAATAAATAACGGCGTAGATATCCTTGAAGAAAGGACCAAATATTACATTGAGGTCGCTACACAGGAAACAACGATCATAAAAAGGCTTTCCGGTGTCGGGATCTTATCGCGTGAAGATGCTTTAGAGTTAGACGCTGTCGGGCCCACTGCCCGGGCTTCCGGAGTAAAACGGGATATTCGCCATGACGACCCCTACGCGGCATACGCGGAAATAGATTTCAACGTGATAACGGATGATCATAGCGATGTTTACGGGAGGACCGTAGTGCGGGTAAAAGAGCTGATGGAAGCGTACAAGATCGTTCGTCAATGCCTTAAAGATATGCCCGATGGGCCGATTACGGTAAAAGTACCGCGCAAGATCCCTGTGGGCGAGGCGATCAGTCGATACGAGGCTCCGCGCGGCGAAGATGTGCATTTCGTTAAATCCAACGGTACGGAATATCCTGAAAGGGTGAAGGTAAGGGCGCCTACATTGGCTAACCTTCGGGCGGTCAAACATATGCTGAAGGATAGATTTTTGGCGGATATGCCGATCGTAGTGGCGGCGATAGACCCTTGTTTTTCCTGCACCGACAGGCTGATATCCGTAGAAAATAACGGTAGTAGAGATAAACAGTTTTTAACATGGGAAGCCCTGCGTAATTACAGTATAGAATGGCACAGGGATAAAGGGATAGACTTTACCGAGCTCAACAAAAACTTCAGAAAAAGGCTAGGGAGCATTTAATGTTCGAGTCACTTTTTTATATCCTGATCTTTCCGGGCGTACTCTTCGTCAGTGTTTTTGGATTAGCGGCGGAAGTCATGGACCGCAAAATATACGCCAGACTGCAGAACCGCGTAGGCCCGCCGTGGTTCCAGACGGTTGCCGATTTTATTAAGCTGTTGGGAAAAGAAGATATAGTCCCTATAGACGCCAACCCGAGGATGTTCCGTATAGCGCCCTTATTCGCGCTGACTTCCGCGGTGACGGTTTTTCTTTACATACCGCTTTGGGGTGCGCAGTCCCTGTTCTCGTTCAACGGCGACATCATAATGGTTCTGTATCTGCTTACAGTTCCGACGCTCGCGTTCTTTGTCGGAGGATGGTATTCTACGTCTCTATTCGCGAGGATCGGCTCCGTCCGCGCCGTCACACAGTTATTCGCGTATGAAGTACCGCTTTTTATGAGTATACTGGCTTCCGCGCTTTTAGCGAACACATGGTCGATGAAAGAGATCGCTTCTTTTTATACGCAGCACCCTTATTATTGTTTTTTCAATATCATCGGTTTTGCCGTAGCGCTTGTGTCGCTTTTGGGAAAACTGGAGAAAGTACCTTTTGATATACCCGAGGCGGAAACGGAGATCGTCGCGGGCATATTCACGGAATATAGCGGTAGGCTTTTGGGTATATTGCGCCTCACGATAGATATCGAGATGGTCGTGGGCTCCGCTCTTTTGGCAGCGGTGTTTTTCCCTGTTGGGATGACGCTTGCGCCGGTGATCGGATTTCTCTTGTTCATCGTTAAGGTTTTGATCATTGTAGCGATTATGGCGCTTTTAAGGACAGTGGTGGCGCGCCTTCGAATAGACCAAATGATCGACTTTTGCTGGAAGTATATGGTGCCTATGGCGGTATGCCAGCTTCTTATGAACCTTGTTTTGAAAGGAATTTTGTTCCGATGAGACCCGGAAAGATGTTCGGCGAAATATTATGTTCACTATTTAAAAAACCGGCTACTAATATGTACCCGGCGGAGAAACTTGATATGCCGAAGAATTTTCGCGGAAAGATAGTTTTTGATCCCGCGAAATGCATTGGCTGCAAGCTTTGCATGAAAGACTGTCCGTCCGGAGCCATAACTATCAATAAGGTCGGGGAAAAACAATTTGAAGCGGTGATAGATCTCAGCAAATGTATTTATTGCGCGCAGTGCGTGGATTCTTGCCCCAAAAAAGCCTTGGAAGCCACAAAAGAAGTGGAGTTAGCGCAGCTGGATATTAAAAAATTAAAGGTGGTTTTTGGTGCAAACCCTAAAAGCGACGCTAAGGAATGAACTAAAAAATGCGGGGAAAGTAGCTATTCTTGGTATTGGTTCCGAACTGCGCGGTGATGATGCCGCAGGTGTTCTTGTCGCCCGGAAGTGCGAGAGATGTTTTGAAAAAGTCGGACATGTAAAAGTCTTTCACGGATCAACGGCCCCGGAAAACTTTACTGGCGAAATAAAAAAATTTAAACCCACGCACATTATTATGATCGATTCCGCGGATATCAAAAAATCCGCGGGTGAAGTGGCGGTGATTGACCTCAATAATATCGGTGGTGTTTCGTTCTCGACACATCGTCTGCCTACTAAGATAATGGCGGAGTACCTGATAGG
>JAQUNB010000080.1 GCA_028717825.1 Candidatus Omnitrophota bacterium | reverse complement strand
CAAACCTTAATGAGATGGCTTTTGAGAGAAAGCTTTATGTGATAAGAAAACGCATGGAGAACATTATTAGAGGCTCAGATCTAAAACAGAAAAGTTTTTTCTACATAACCAATCTGTCTAGTCGAACCATAAGCTACAAAGGTCTGTTGATGCCGGAGCAGCTTAGGTATTATTTTATCGATTTTAAGGATCAGGACATAGAAAGCGCTCTTGCGCTTGTCCATTCAAGGTACAGCACAAATACTTTCCCGACATGGGATCTTGCGCAGCCTTTTAGGTTTCTGGCGCATAACGGAGAGATTAATACTCTTCGGGGAAATATTAACTGGATGAAGGCACGTGAAAGCCTTCTTAAAAGTGTGTACTTTGGTAAGGAGATAGAAAAGGTCAAGCCCGTGATCGTCCCGGGCGGAAGCGATTCCGCTGGCTTCGACAATGTCTTCGAGCTTCTGATGCTTTCTGGAAAAACGCTTCCTCACGTGATGATGATGCTTATCCCGGAGGCATGGGAGCATAATGTGCTAATGGATGAAAAACTTAAAAGTTTTTACAAATTTCATGCCTGTTTTATGGAACCATGGGATGGCCCAGCCGCCATTGCGGTAACAGACGGGACAAGGGTCGGCGCTTTCTTGGATAGGAACGGTTTGCGTCCGGCCAGATACATAGTTACTAAAGACAACCTCGTCGTCATGGCTTCGGAGGTAGGCGTTCTGGATATAGACCCGGCGAATATTTCTTATTCGGGCAGGCTGGAACCGGGGAAAATGCTTTTTATTGATACTAAGGAAAAGAGAATAATTGATGACAGTGAAATTAAGAGAACTGTTTCTTCGCAAAGGCCATATCTAAGGTGGGTAAGGGAACATCTCATGGAACTTAATGATCCACCTAAAGTGCGAAGGGCAGAAAAATTTATAGCGAAAGACATTTTAACTGATTTGAAAGCCTTTGGTTATACTAGGGAAGATCTAAGGATGATAATAAAACCCATGGCGGAAGAAGCTAAAGAGCCGATAGGTTCGATGGGAAGCGATATCCCGCACGCTATTTTGTCTAAAAAACCGCAGCTTCTTTACAATTATTTTAAGCAGCTTTTCGCGCAGGTGACAAACCCCGCTATTGATCCGATAAGGGAAGAGATAGTGATGAGTCTTGAAAGTTATGTGGGAAAACAGGAGAACATGCTTGAAGAAACTTCTGCCCATGCGCATAAACTGTTGGTTATGAACCCCATTCTGACCGATGACGGGTTAGAGGAGATTCGCCGGATAAAGGACAACGGATTTAAGGCCAAGACTATTTCGCTGCTTTTTAACATAAAAGCAAAAGAAGATTTTAAGAGATCGCTGGAGAGAACCTGTGCCGAAGTTGAGGAAGCCGTTAACGTGGGGTATTCTTTTGTTATCTTAAGCGATAGAGGTATAGATAAAGAACATTCCGCGCTTCCTGCGCTTCTTGCCGTAAGTGCTGTTCATCATCATCTTGTCAGAAAAACACTGCGTACGAATGTGGGGCTCATACTGGAGACAGGAGAACCGAGAGAAGTCCACCATTTTGCGCTGCTTTTCGGTTATGGTGCGGATTGTATCAATCCTTATCTTGCATATGAATCTTTGGATTTTCTGAAAAAAGAAAAACAGCTCGAGATCGATGTTTTTAAAGCCAGAGAAAATTATCGCAAAGCTGTCAATTATGGCCTCGAAAAGATCCTTTCAAAAATGGGGATCTCTACTTTAAGGAGTTACCGCGGCGCGCAAATATTTGAGGCGCTAGGGATAGGAGAAGAAGTGATCGAGAGATATTTCACCGGTACGGCATCCCGTATAGGCGGGTTAAATATTGATGCGATCGGCGAAGAAACGATGCGAAGGCATAAAGAGGCATTTCCCGATAACGAAAATCTGACGACTCCATATCTTGGGACAGGCGGTGTGTACCAGTGGAAGAAAGATGGCGAATTCCATCTTTGGCGACCGGAGAGTATCGCTGCTCTCCAAGACGCGGTAAGAAGCGGCGACTATGAAAAATATAAGGAGTTCGCGCAACTCGTAAACGATCAATCACAAAACCCGACGACCTTGAGAAGCTTACTGGAATTTAAAAAACAAACGCCCATTCCAATAGAAGAAGTTGAGTCCGAAGAAGCTATCATTAAAAGATTTGTTACCGGCGCTATGAGTTTTGGTTCTATATCCGCTTCGGCACACGAGACGCTGGCTATTGCGATGAATAGGCTCGGTGCCAGATCAAACACCGGTGAAGGAGGAGAAGATCCAGCGAGATTTATCCCGCTTCCAAATGGTGATTCAACGCGAAGCGCGATAAAACAGGTAGCTTCGGGAAGGTTCGGTGTTACCACAAATTATTTGGTCAATGCGGATGAACTTCAGATAAAAATTGCACAAGGCGCAAAACCAGGCGAAGGCGGACAATTGCCCGGACATAAAGTCAGTGCTATTATCGCCCGGACGCGATATACGACACCCGGGGTTACACTTATATCGCCTCCGCCGCATCACGATATTTATTCGATCGAGGATCTGGCTCAACTTATTTTCGATCTCAAAAATGTTAACCCTAAGGCGAGGATAAGCGTAAAGCTTGTTTCAGAGCTTGGTGTCGGTACGGTCGCAGCAGGAGTAGCTAAAGGGCACGCCGATATGATCCTAATATCCGGCGGTGACGGCGGCACAGGAGCTTCTCCAAAAAGTTCGATAAGATACGCAGGGCTTCCATGGGAACTTGGACTTTCAGAGGCGCATCAGACACTTGTTCTGAACGGTTTAAGGAGCAGGGTGAGGCTGCAAGCCGACGGTCAGATGAGGACAGCCAGAGATGTAGCTGTGGCCGCGATATTGGGTGCCGAAGAATATGGATTTTGCACTGCCGCGCTTGTCGCGATGGGGTGTGTAATGCTCAGGCATTGCAATCTGAATAATTGTTCAGTCGGCATAGCCACGCAAGACGCGTTGCTGCAGTCGAGGTTTAAGGGGGCGCCGGAACACATCGTGAATTATATGTGTTTTATTGCGCGTGAACTTAGAGAGATCATGGCGTCTCTTGGCGTAAGGACAATCGATGAATTAGTCGGGAGGACGGACCTTGTGGAACTTAATAAAAGGATCGTTCCGGAAAAGGCTAAAGACATCGACTTTAGTGGTATCCTTTATAAACCGTTTGTTTTGAATGGCAGCGAGACAAGGCAGACCATAAAGCAGGACCATAAAATAGAGGATGTTCTTGACGGGGAGATCATTAGGCTTTCCAAAGACGCCGTGGAGCACGGAAAGACCGTAAAAATAAATATGCCGATAAACAACGTGAATAGAGCTACGGGCGCTATGCTTAGCGGCGAAATATGTGCTTTACATGGGGAAGACTCTCTTCCGGAAGACACGATACACTGTAAATTTACCGGTGTCGCGGGCCAAAGTTTCGGTGCGTTCCTTGCTAAAGGTGTTACTTTTGAACTTGAGGGGATGGCGAACGATTATGTCGGTAAGGGCATATCTGGCGGCAAGATCATAATTTATCCTGACAAAAGGGCGGAGTACCGTTCCAGCGAAAATATAATTATCGGTAATACGGCTTTTTACGGAGCGATCTCGGGGGAAGCCTATTTAAGCGGGCGAGCCGGTGAGAGGTTCTGCATACGTAACTCGGGGCTTTATGCCGTGGTAGAAGGCGTGGGTGATCACGGGTGTGAATACATGACTGGAGGACGTGTTGTGATTTTGGGCGAAACCGGGAAAAATTTTGCCGCAGGCATGTCGGGAGGTATAGCTTATGTGTATGACGATAAAAATGTTTTTGGTGAAAAATGCAATAGAAGCATGGTAAAGCTTGAAGAAGCCGACGATGATGATCAAGTGACGATCTACAACATGATCCATAACCACTATAAACATACAAAAAGCGCCGTTGCGGAAAAAATATTGAAGAATTTCGAACGGGAGATCGGTTATTTTGTAAAGGTCATGCCGCTCGAATATAAACGCGTTCTTGAGGAGAAGAATATAGAGGCAAATTTAGATCTCTTGGAGGTATTAGATGGGTGATCCTGATGGGGTTATAAGGATAAATAGATAACCCCCGGAATATCGGCCCGTGTGCGAAAGAATATAGATTACAGGCAGGTTGATATAATAAGAAAGTGAAAAGAGGAAACATCTCTTCACTCATTAAGATGCATAAACTGCGTTGAATTCCGGAGATCATATAGTCGATAAACCGTTTATTTAAGGAGGAAAAATGCCCGGTCTAAATATTATTACGGGAAGAAAAATCATTGTTGAGGATTTAACGCGGAAGCTGGGAAACGTTGAGCAAAGAATGTTGCATTCCAAGAAATACTCGCGGTTCCCGGTCTTACTTGATAACAATACCAGCATAAGCATGACGGCATATGACGGTTATCCGAGGAAAATTTTTGATTCAGAACGTTTCTCCATAGTTCTGGAAGGGTTTATTTATAATTGGGATGATGAGTTTATTAGAATAAAACTTATCGAATTAGCGGAAAAGATCTCTATTGTTGATGGAGATTTTATTTGCACAGTAAAAGAGTTTCTATTGAAAATGGACGGGGAGTTCATTGTATGTATATACGATAAGTCCGAAAAGAAACTTTTTGTTATGAATGATTTTCTTGGCTGTCTGCCGTTATATTATTACAAAAACGATAAGGAGATGATTGTCTCGAGGGAAATTAAATTTATCGTTCCTTTTTTAGAAGAAAATAAGTTTAAAAGAGAAGCCCTTATGGAATATCTCCTTTTCGGGTTTCCATTGGATGAGAATACCCTGATAGAAGGTATTAACAGGATAAGGCCAGCGACTTTTTTATGGTTTGATACGGAGAAGAATGAACTCTTAAAAGAAACTGTGTTGCCGATCGATTTCGAACATGTTGATCCTGAGCCGTGCGAAAGTGCGATTGGAAAAATTAGAGATCTATTTTTATCCAGCATTAAAAACAGATCCGGTAAATTACGTAATAAGACATCTGTTCTTTCGTTGAGCGGCGGGCTTGACTCTCGGGGGACATTGGCGGGGCTTATATATTCCGATAATACCCCAAAGGTAATAACAAATGTTCGCAATGATTTTGGAGAGTCCGATTACGCGAGGCGTGTTGCCGGCGAATTTGGTCTGGGAATAACGCCTTTTAAAATAAACACGCAGATCGACATAGAAAAATGTAAAAAAGTTGTATTTCTCAAAGATGGGCTTAACCCCACTTCTTCGGCTCACATGCTGGACACTTTGACGAAGGTGACCGAGGATTTTGGTGAAAATACGGTATTTTACACGGGGTTATTTGGCGGGGAAACGGTAAGGTCTATACATCTGACCAAGGGGTTGAAGGGCGTAACGGGTCTAGTAGATTTTCTGATGGAGACAAAAGATGAATATAAATATTCGACCACAAAAGTTTGTCGTATGCTAGATCTTTCGGAAAAAGCCGTCAGAGAACATTTAAGGGAACACTTAGAAAATTATGTTGAAAAAGATGCGCATAAAAAATATGCAAGGTTCAGGTTTGAATACGATTATAGGTGGGCAGGAGAAGGGGAGGATCGCAACCGTTTTTATCTATGGACATCCTCGCCGTATCGTTCTTCATTATTTTTTAGGCGAGCAATAGCAATAGATGAGAATAAAAGGGATACTGTATTTTTTAGGGATTTCTTGAATTCGGTAGATCCGCGAACAACTAATGTCGAATATTTTTGTAATGACAGAAGTATATATGCGTTAAATGACGCGGGCACAATGGGGGTCTTGCGTTTTAAAGAAAGGTTAGCCAGGCATGCTTTAATAAGAAAAGTTGGGCGGATCATAAAATGTGTTAAGCGTAGCCTTTTTTCTTTTCTAAAGCCAGGCGAAAAGAGCACGAATGAAAAAAATAAAGATTTCAAAAAAATATTAATCGACCTTTTAAAAAACAACAAAGACATGCTTGAATGTTTTTCGATCGAGGAAACAAAAAAAATCATAGAGAACGAAGACAACATGACAGGTTTGCACAGGTTATTTACGATTTTTCTGTATGCGGAAATTGTCAAAGAATGGGAAAACAG
>JAQUNB010000079.1 GCA_028717825.1 Candidatus Omnitrophota bacterium | reverse complement strand
TCAGGTACAGCTTTTGGTGTGGCTCTTTGTTATGCGTTTGATCATGATCATTGCCTCGAGTCTCGCGTATTGGGTCAATGGGGTTTTTGCCTACATGAAATATAGTAAAAAAACCGAGATGAATTTTGAATCCCCGCTTTCCAGTTTAGTATGGATTACCTCGGGCATATCGGTTATTATGACGTATATTTTTTCCTATTTGCTCATCCCGGATCTTGGCGGCGGTTCTCTCTGGTGGAAATTAGCTTCCATCATTACTTGCGGGACGATCGCGGGAGCCGTGATCCCGGAACTGGTGAAAAAATTTACTTCGACCGAATCATCATATGTCCAGAATATCTTTCATTTTTCCAAAAAGGGCGGAAGCTCTCTGAATATCCTTGCCGGATTAACGACCGGCAATTTTAGCGCCTACTGGATGGGTATTACAATAATGGGCTTAATGGGGATCGCTTATTGGGTCAGCTTGCAGGGGATGGGTGCCCTTATGCTTGATCCGGCGATATTCGCGTTCGGTCTTGTGGCGTTCGGTTTTCTCGGGATGGGTCCGGTGACGATCGCCGTTGATTCATATGGTCCGGTCGCGGATAACGCACAGTCAATATATGAACTTTCCGTTATTGAACAAAGGCCTGATGTTAAAAAAGAGATAAAAGATGCGTATGGTTTTACTCCGGACTTTGAAAAGGCAAAACATAATCTCGAAGCCAACGACGGGGCAGGTAATACTTTTAAAGCGACCGCGAAACCGGTGCTTATCGGGACAGCGGTTGTTGGGGCGACAACGATGATCTTTTCGATCATCGCTATCCTTACTCATGGTTTAACGACAAATATAGAGAAGGTCTCCATACTATATCCGCCGTTTTTACTTGGCTTAATAGCCGGTGGGGCGGTTATTTACTGGTTTAGCGGTGCGTCGATGCATGCCGTGACCGTGGGGGCGTATCACGCGGTTGATTTTATAAAAGATAATATAAAACTCAGCGGTGACGGACAAAAAGCATCCGCGGAAGACAGCAAAAAAGTAGTCGAGATCTGTACGAAATTCGTCCAGAAAGGGATGGTCAATATATTTCTTACCATACTTTTTAGCACTGTCGCTTTTGCCTGCTTGGACCCGTTTTTCTTTATAGGGTATCTTATCTCGCTGGCGATATTCGGCCTGTTCCAGGCGATCTTTATGGCGAACGCGGGCGGCGCGTGGGATAACGCGAAAAAACTTGTGGAAGTTCAGTATAGAGACCAAAAGGGGACGGCGCTTCATGCCGCCACTATCGTGGGCGATACGGTCGGCGATCCCTTTAAAGATACTTCTTCGGTGGCGATCAATCCGCTAATAAAATTTACTACTTTATTCGGCTTATTAGCTGTCGAAATAGCGATAGAGTTAACCCAAAAAACGAGCATGACAATCGGGGTCATCTTCTTCATATTGTCCCTCGTCTTTGTTCTCCGTTCGTTTGGTGACTTAAAGATCCAGCATATCGATTAAACAGAATAACGTTCGCGGCATGGGGTCAAATCGACCTCATGCCGCTCAAAGAAGTGATCTGCTTTCCTGTTTATCATTTTTGATAATAAGCGAAACGCTATCTCTCCCGTAAATACTGGGCCATATGATATTAGTTTACGGAAACCCTTGAATTTGCTATTCGATATTGACATAGTCGCGGAAATCTAGTATATTCGTATCTAGTTTTTTATACTCTAACCAAAACAAGGAGGACAGTAATGAACAAAGCAGAATTTATTGATTCGATCGCGAAACTTGGCAAATTTGGCACAAAGACGCAGGCCGCGAAAGCATATGATGCGGTAGTATGTGCGTTCACCGCAAGACTGACAAAAGGTACGCCGAACGAAAGAGTTATTAGACTTCCAGAACTTGGCACTTTCCAGATGAAAACAAGAAAAGCAAGAATAGGAAGAAACCCACAGACAGGGAAAGCGATAAAAATAGGCGCGAAAAAAGTTGTGACTTTTAGGGGCGGCAAGAGTTTATCAAAAAGTCTCTAAGTTTTAAGCATCAGAAAAATTACCCCCGTTAATTTTTATAAGTAACGGGGGTAATTTTTTTATGGCTGGTCATTCGTGTTTTGGGGTTCGGTTTTCGTCTTAGTAAACAACGCTGATCGCTAATCAAGGTTACATGAGGTTAATTCAAATTAATAAATGTTACACGAGGTTACGTCGTCGCGAGAAGCGCGACCTTAATTAACCTTATGTAACATCATGTAACCTTCGTCCGCCAGACGCTCTGCCATATGCTAAATGCTAGATGCCATCTGCCAGACGTTCGTCTCCACCGGCACTATATACCATAGACGTTCTTCAAATCGTCTCGTTCCATCTCAACTATATACGTTCTTTAGCCGGTTAGTTCCCATCTCTACTATAGACGCTCTTCAATTAACATTTTGAGTTTTTCGCCGTTAAAGGTATAATGTAAAAAGATATTTTTTTAAATAATCGAGGTGAAAAAATGATCACATTAAAACATGTAGCTCAGTTCATTAACGGTACCGTGATAGGGGATGAGAACCTGATCGTTACAGGTATGACTTCCTGTGATCTCGCTAAAGAGGGTGATATAACTTTCGCGATGGACGGAAAAGATCTTGAGAGGGTCAAATCGAGCAAGGCAGGCTGTGTTCTTACCTCTACCGATGTTGAAAACTATCCTAAAACAATACTAAAAGTAAAAGATATGAAACTTGCCATGACGATGATGTATAACGCCATGCTTGAGCTGATGCCGCCGGAGAAAGGTGTCGTTCATGCGACTGCGGTTATAGGTGAAAATGTAAAACTCGGCAATAACGTTGCCGTGGGGGCTTATGCGGTAATAGATAAAGGCTCGGAAATAGGCGACGACGCGAAGATAGGGCCGCACTGTTATATCGGAAAAAATGTTCGAATAGGCAAAGGCACCCGTCTTTTTGCGAAAGTCACGGTCTATGATAATACGGTTATAGGGAACAGAGGGGTAATACACGCCGGTGTGGTTATCGGTGCGGACGGGTTCGGGTTTATCCCTCAAGGCGGGAAGATATATAAAGTGCCGCAAATGGGGCAAGTGATGATCGGCGATAATGTTGAGATCGGAGCCAATGCCTGCATCGACAGGGGGACTTTCGCGAATACCATTATCGGTGATAATGTTAAGATAGATAACCTTGTCCAGATCGCGCATAATGTCAAGGTCGAGAGAAACGTCATGATAGCCGCTCTTACGGGTATAGCCGGAAGCTGCACGATAGGAGAAGGTACATTGTTGGGCGGGATGGTAGGAGTTTCGGACCATGTCTCGGTCGGGAAAAATGTTAAAGCGGGCGCGAAAACAGGCATACATAATGATGTGGAGGACAATAAAATAGTTTTTGGGTACCCGAGTAGAGAGGCCAGTGAGGCAAGAAAGTTGCATGGTCTATTGTCCTTGATCATCAGGAACGAACGCAAAGTTAAAAAACTTTTAAGAGAAGAGTCATTGGAATAGTCGCGGGTTTTGCGTTAAATGTTACAGGAGAATAAGAGATGATAATACTTACCGGAGGCGCGGGTTTTATAGGAAGCGCTTTCTTGTGGAAACTTAATAAAGAAGGGATAACCGATGTCCTTGTTGTCGATAATTTCGATAACTCCGAAAAGTGGAAAAATCTAGTCGGCAAAAAGTTTAAGGATTACATCGATAAAAATGATTTTATTAAATTAGTCCAAGAACACAAGCTACCGAGCCAAAAGGCAGTTATACATATGGGCGCGTGCAGCTCGACGATAATTACTGATTGTGCTTATTTTATGAAAAACAATTATGAATATTCCAAAATACTCGCGGAATGGGCTCTTAACAATAAAGCATATTTTTTATACGCTTCTTCCGCTGCCACTTATGGTGACGGGACGCGCGGATATTCTGACAGAGATAACGATACCATGAAACTTGAACCGTTGAACATGTACGGTTATTCAAAACATCTCTTCGACCTGTGGGTGCTCAGTAATAAACTCGCGGATAAAGTTGTCGGGCTTAAGTTTTTTAACGTTTTCGGACCTAACGAATATCATAAAGGGGAGATGCGGAGCGTGATATGCAAATCCTACCCGGTGGTGCGCGACGAGTCGCGGATGAGACTGTTCAAATCATACGTTAGTGAATACGCCGATGGGGAGCAAAAGAGAGATTTTGTATATGTCAAAGACGCCGTGGAAGTAATGTATTTTTTCCTTTCTAACCCCAGAAAATCCGGGATATTTAATCTGGGGACCGGTATGGCTCGCTCATGGAACGATCTTGCCGGAGCTATTTTTTTGGCAATGGGTAAAAGACCCGTTATCGAATATATGGATATGCCGCAAAACTTATTGGGAAAATATCAATATTTTACCCAAGCGGATCTCTCCAAACTTAGAGCATCGGGATGCGACCACAAATTTCAGAGCCTCGAAGAATCGGTTAAGGATTATATCTCATACCTTGAAAAAGGGGAATACCTCTAAACCCTAAATAAGCCTAAAATCTTAAACTCAAAACCTCTGTTTTAGATTTGAAAAATTTGAGTTTTGGATTTATTTAGAGTTTAGTGTTTTGTGTTTAGGGTTTGTTGCGGGGGCCATTAGGGCAGTAAGGTAGAAAATTCTACAGAAACCTTATGAATTGTTTGGTCTCCGGATCAAATAGAGTGATCTGATTGCGGCCGTTCTTTTTCGATTCATAAAGGGCAAGATCCGCTTCGCTTATCAGGTGTTCCGATTTATAGTTAGGGCTGCCGTCATAAGAAGCGATGCCCATGCTGATAGTGACATTGACCCTTTTGTCTTTAACTTCGATCTTCGTGTGTTCGATCTTATTTTTGATCCTGCCGGCGATATCCATCGCTTGTTCCGTAAGGTCCTTCATGCGCCGGGAAACACTTTCGACTTCAGCTATACCTGCCTCGATCAACATGATCGCGAATTCTTCCCCGCCGTACCTTACCACGGTATCGGAGGCGCGGACGTTCGTCGCCATTATCTGGGCTACGGTATGCAGTATACAGTCTCCGGCGAGATGACCGTAACTATCATTAAAAATTTTAAAATTATCTATATCACACATGATAAGCGAAACAGGTCGGTTATATCTTTGGCAGCGCATGATCTCTTTTTCCAAATGTTCCTTAAAATATTTTTGTGTATATAACCCGGTGAGGCCGTCGTGGACAGCTCTGTACTCGGCTATGCGTTTTTCTTTTTCTATTTTCTCGCTGTATTCCCTATAAAGGAGTATGGAGAAGATGAGGACGAGCAGGAACGCGAAAGACCATCGTGTTAAGTTCATCATGTGGGTATATTCCTGAAGACCTTTTTTGTACTCCTTGTTTATGTCATAAACTAAAAGCGTTCCGGTGTCTTTGCCGTCGTATTGTATGGGGTAGACATATTCGGCGCTTAGGATATCGATCTGCTTAACATCTCTTAAGACGCTTTTCATTATCCCGTCTTTATCCTTGTATATAAAATTGACGCTCAAAAAAGGAATATCGTTATATTTACTGATGAAACTTTCGATCGCGGGGATGCTGGGGGTCGGGACTTCTTTTTGGAAGCTTTGGTAGATAGCCGCGGCTAATCGCTCAGCGCGCTCCAAATTGTAGTTCGCGGGCTTTTCTATGAAATATTTATACATGATGACGCTTTGGCTTTGGAGCAGGAAGTTGAATAAGAACCAGCTGATCACGGATATCAGGATGGAATAAAGGATGTAGCGTGTTTTAAAGAATGATAATTTCATTTTTGCTCTTTAGGACTGTTTAGCGTTGTTTTTAAAAGTATACCTATCGGCGGGCGAAATGCAATAGGGTAGATCCGCCGCGGCCGCGGATGATGTAAAAATTCATGCTGGTTTTTACGGGTGGTAGCGGAGATTCGAGCACAGCACAATCCCCCGCAGGGGAGCGGATGCGCGCAGAATTGATGCCGACAGGACCCGTAAAAGCCAGCGGAGTTAATTACGCAATCCGAGTATACGATAAATTTGAAAACGGGATATTCTTATGCTATAGTTTTTACGGAACAAAACTAAAGGAGCGATATGGCCGAAACATATAA
>JAQUNB010000078.1 GCA_028717825.1 Candidatus Omnitrophota bacterium | reverse complement strand
TCTCTTTAACAGCATCGATGATCACAGAAAGCCCCGCCTGTAACAATACAATGGCAGCTGCTGCCCGCGCCGCATCGGTAGCCCCTGATACCGCAATACCAACGTCTGACTTTTTCAACGCAGGGGCATCGTTCACGCCATCGCCGGTCATCCCCACAATATTCCCTTTTTTCTGCAATACGGCGACTATCTGATACTTATGCTTAGGAAAGACCTGGGCATACCCATCGGCATTATTGATCTCTTCTTCAAGCTGGGCCGCGTCAGGATGTTTGGCGTCAGCGAAAGAACCTGCATCTAATATGTTTGCCCCTAGGTCCAGCTGCCTAGCTGTTTCCTTGGCGATCGCTAGTTGATCCCCTGTCAACATTTTTACGTCAATCCCCATAGCTTTTGCGGTCGTTACCATGGCTTTAGAATCTTCACGGGGCGGATCGAACATAGGCAGTATCCCCAGAAAATCCCACTTGCCCTTTTCAAGAGAGCGAGCGACGCCAAGTGAACGGAATCCCCGGGACGCGAATTCGGAAACTTTTTGCTCCACTTCTTTTTTGATCTCATCGGCATTATGTGTAAGCGCAAGGATTATCTGGGGCGCCCCTTTTGTTACCGTAAATTCTCTTCCTCCCGGCCCTTTGACTGTAGCTTCCGTACGTTTTTCAACGGGATCAAACGGCATGAAGTGTATGATCTGATAATCGCCGAGCCGAGCCGGATCTTTGAGCCCTCCCAGTACCGTTAGGTCTATAACATCCTCATCTTCTCTTCGTGAAGCCAGCGCTGCGTTCAAAATAAGTTCATCTCTGCTATTCCCTGCAAAAGTAAAAGGATCGCCGAGCTGTAATTTATTTTGCGTGAGAGTTCCCGTTTTATCAGAGCACAGGACATCGATGCCTGCCAACTCTTCAATACTTGCCAGGCGAGAGACAATGACCTCTTTTTTGGCCAATATCTTCGCGCCAACGGCCATTGTTACCGACAGCACGGTGGGCATGGCAACGGGAATGGCGGCAACGGTCAAGATCAAGACAAACTCAAGAGATTTAAGCATGTTATGATCTCTGAAAAACGCCACTACCAGGATGATGCTCACGAGCACCAACGCAACAACAATAAGATAATCGCCTATTTTCATTATCGCACGCTGAAAATGGCTGACCGTCTGCGTTTCTCCGACAAGGCGAGTCGTCTCACCAAAATAGGTATGTTCCCCCGTGGCATATACAAGCGCGTCGATTTCCCCGCGCTTCAGGATCGACCCGGAATAAACAATTCCCCCGGTTTTACGCTCAACAGGCAACGATTCGCCGGTTAATGCTGACTGATCAACCTCTATGGGGTCACCCTCCAGCAATTTTGCGTCAGCAGGGACTATATCTCCTATTCGAATACGTATAAGATCTCCCGGGACCAGCCCTACGGCTGATATGCCACTCCACTCGCCGTCTCTTTTTACCTTCGCTTTAAGCGCAAGCGTTGCCTTCAGAGCCGCTATGGCGTTACCCGCTTGGAACTCCTCCCAAAATCCTACACCCGCGTTAACGATAAGAAGGGTCAAAATAATAAAAAAATCGGGCCAATCGTGCACAATGGCCGCCAACACAATAGCAACTTCGATCATCCAAGGGATCGGTCCCCAGAAATAACCAAAGAATTTCAGCACAGGATTGATCTCTTTTTCAACAAGCTCGTTGCGGCCATATTGCTCTAAACGTCTCACTGCCTCTTTCTGCGCCAACCCCTCTGGACTAAAAGCAAGACTGTTTTTTAGGTCGATTAAACTCAGTTCTCCCAACTGCTTATTCTTTTTCTGTAAATCCGAAGTCTTATTCTTCATATCTTTTAAATAAGTTATTTTTTCCTCGTCATTATATAAAATGATTTTATCTTCGAGATAAATTTACTCATGCGGCTATTTTTGAAACCTTGAAAACTTATTTTGATATTCTGCATTTCTTTGCCCGTGTTTACTTCGATAAATTTAGATTTTTTAAAAGCTAAAATCTGTGAAGGGTATACGCTACGATGACCTGTCATAAGAAAACTGATAATACATGCTACGGCGGCATACGGCGCGATCTTAGGTCCAAATAATTCTATAGCCATAATGCTCGCAGCGATGGGCGTATTAGCGGTCCCGGCTAAAAGAGCCACGAAGCCCAACGCTGAAAATGTCGCAATATCCAAATTGAAAATCTGGGCTAGCATATTTCCTGAAGCACTGCCAACGAAAAATATTGGCGTGACTATACCGCCACTGCCCCCAAAATTAAGGGTTAAGCTTGTAAAAATAGACTTAACAAGAAATGCGTACCACTGGACTTTTCCTCCTCCCAGACAATTTTCAATTGTGTTCAGCCCCAGCCCAAGATACTGTTTTGAGAACATAAAAGTCAGACCAACAAGGATAAATCCGCCCATAATACTCTTAAAGGGCAGCCATATCCTTATTTTCTCGGATATTTTTTCCCCGAGTCTTAATATCTCTATCATTATAAACGAACATAAACCAAAAAATATACCGGCCATAATTACCTTAAGAAAAAACAGTTGCGTAAAAACGGGAATAAAACTTAATGTATGATAAAAATACTTGGTCCCAAATAATTCGGCGACATGATAACTTATGATTCCGGAGATAAAAGAAGGCAATAGAACATCATAAAGAATACTCCCCACAAAAAGAACTTCCACTCCAAAGATCGCTCCGGCAATCGGCGTGCCGAACACTGCGGCAAACCCTGCGCTGATCCCGCAGATGACAAGTTTTCTACGATCGCTATTATCAAATTTAAAAATACTGGCAAAAAGAGACGCCAATCCTGCCCCGATCTGCGCACAAGGCCCTTCCTTGCCTGCGGATCCGCCGCTTGCAATAGTTATTACCGTCGCGAACAACTTAACAGGAACAACGGCCGGGTTAATCCTGCCTGAACGGTTATGAACGGCTTCGATAACTTTCTCGGTGCCATGGCCCCCGGCTTCAGGAGCAAGATATGTAATTATCAGGGAACTCATGAAAAAGGCCGCGGGCATCAGCAGGAAAAAATACTGTTGCCTATTGGCAAATACGATACCGTAATTCAGCGTCTTTAAAAATACGGCCGTCGATATGCCGACAATGATACCGATAATTGTCGCCAGCGTGATCCACCTAACAACGCTTATAAATAATAATGATTGTTCTGCTAATCTTTTCTTCATTGCGATTTAGTTTTATTAACGGAAAAACTTGTAACGTTTTTGGGGAAATTTGTTCTACACACGATCCACCTTTTGCATATCGTCAAATCTTCTTGTTTTGCTAATACTTGATTATTTTCCGGTTGTTTTTAAACAATGGCGCTCTCTTGTTTTGAACCCCGCATAAATAGTATACTTGTATTAACGGAAACCACGATTTGGCGCTTATGCGGAAAGTTTATCTCTTCGGACATACCGAAAATATTCAGATCGGCGGGTAGGGGCTTTTTAATTGCCTCATCAAATTCTCCCAACAACACAACTATTTCAGTGTCTCCGGGCATTCTTGTAAGTTTTTTAAGATGTTCGAAATATTTTTGTACCCTTGTCTTAGCCTGTTTGTCTTTAACAACCTGGATAAATCGGATAGTCGCGTCCCAATTCCTCTGAAGGTTCAAGGCTGTGAGTATGGCAAGATCTGTATTCGGGCTCCCTTCGCGCACCCAGAGATTAATTATTTTCATACGGCCGAGGCCTATTTCCGGCTGAAGAAAAAAAAGCATCACGCCCATATCCCGTGAGGATAAGGAATTTGCTAAAGATTCAACAAACCTATCTTGTTCGGGGCTAAAGCTGAGCTGCATCAGGAGGATATTAGGGGGAAATGCGCTGCTTTTTAAGGTCTCCAGAACGGTCCTTGACGCAGAAATTACATCCTTAGACTCTATGATATGAGAAGAAACAAAAATATTCTCTTCTTTCAGGGAATCGCATAAAGCGTTAATCTCTCTTTCGATCGAAATTTCAGCTTCTATTTTACCCTGCGCAGGTTCGGTAAAAGCCCCCGTGGCTTCATATGCCGGTTCCTTAATCGTAAATATATCTATCCTTCCGCTGGGGTTAGCAATGCTTTTTAAGAAATCTACTGCGCTGAACCATTTTTTGGGATGCCCGATAGGTATGACAAGGTTCGGCTTCCAGATCTTTGGATGATAAGGCAATCTCGATGCGATTTTTATTGCCTGTTCGGCAATAAAAATAAATAATCCTTTTCGCACATCCGGCCAGTTTTGTTCGATCTCTTTTCTCAAAAGCAAAAAATAAATACCGCAAATAATAATAATTGAGATAATGCCAAATAGCGGATTAATGAGGAACATCGCGCAAAAGCATCCGGCTGCTCCCAAAAAAGAGAATATCAGCGGGGTACGGAATTTGGGCCTAAAGCTTACTATGCCGATACCTTTCTCGATAAAGACAGAGATATTAAGCATCCCGTACGTCACGAGAAAAAACATTGTAAGGATCCCTGCTACCATGTCCAGTGTACCTACGGTAAGCGTTATCAGTGAAATCAGGGCAGTGAAAAGAATTGCTGTCGTGGGCTCGCCTTTTGCATTTATTTGTGAGAACGCATACGGAAAAGGGACGATCCTATGTTTTGCTAACGCAAGAAGTGTCCTGGGAGACGCAACCAACATGCTCAATGCCGAAGAAAGTGTTGCGCCCATAATACCCGCTACCACCAGAAAACGCCATCGCGAAACATCAATGATTATTGATCTATTAGCGACTAGGTCCTGCGGCGTGGCGATGCTCGCAAACCAGAATGTTAATGATAGGTATACTAAGAAGCTTATCGCTATCGCTGAGAGCGTTCCTATTGGTATATCACGCTCGGGGTTTTTCAATTCTCCCGACATGCTGATCCCGGCAAGGATACCGGTTACAGCCGGAAAAAATATGGCAAAAACATGCCAAAACGGCACTTCCCCCACGCCTTGCCATGCTACCGCAGCTTGGTCTATCCTGCCTTTGCCCAAGAAAGCCGATACAAGCGAAAGCGCCATAATGGCCATGATCCCGTATTGAAGCCTAAAAGCTAATTTTGCGCTAGTGTAAGAGATCATAAAAAGCGCTGCCCAGGTTATAGTGGCAACAAGGAGTAAATTGTGCTGCGGGAAAATTGAAACCCAGCATTCGGCAAAACCGGTAATATAGAATGCGACAGAGATCGCTTGTGATAGATACAAGGGTATACCGATAGCTCCCCCTGCCTCATACCCCAAAGATTTAGAGATCATCGCATAGGCTCCACCGGTTCCGACTCTAACATTCGTAGTAATGCTTGCCGCTGAAAGACCGGTAAAAAGGGTAATAATATTACTGATAATTACGATAACCAGCGCATCCCTAAGACCGACTTGGCCTACAACCCAGCCTAAGCGAAGATACATAATTACCCCCATGATGCTTAATACCGTTGGGGTAAATACGCCTTCGAAAGCGCCAAAACGATTATATGTTACAGTTCTGTTGTTTTTCTCAAACATAATGTCTTTTATTTTATCTCATCTTTTCTTTTTTGCAAAAGAACTTTTTTTTACTTCTTCATCCGTAGTCCCGGCGAACACAACGAACGGTCGTCTCTCTTTGCGCCATGCTTTTTGCGCTATACCCCATGCGGGCATTTACGACCTTGTGCGAAAACGTCCCGCATAATATAATGTGCCTAATGAGAATATTTCATTTTCTTAAAAAACTATTCACAAGCCCCGCAATATTTATCATCACATTCCTGGCGATCTCTTTTTCCGCCGGCGTGTGTTATTTGAACCGTAATACGTCCTTAAAACCCGGCGAGGCCGGTTGGGAAGGATACCCCGACTTCAGGGTTCTCTATAACGCGGGCGCTAAACTATCTTCCTATATCTCTTCCAGCGAGGTCAAGGTCGCGGATAATGACAACGTTTATAACAAAAATGAGCCGTTTTACCATTTCAGGTACTCGCCTGTCACGGCTTTTGTAATGATCCCTTTTAGCTATATCTCCTCACCGCACACAGCACTTTTTGTCTGGTCAGCGCTTATAATTTTTGTTTTCCTGTTTACGCTCCTACTTTTTGTCCGGCATATGCAAAAAACATTCGGGCTGAACAACACCCAAAAATG
>JAQUNB010000077.1 GCA_028717825.1 Candidatus Omnitrophota bacterium | reverse complement strand
CGACATCTTCGGCATGAGTCCTCACATAATCTATATTCTGCTGCGTCTTATACACCATATCAAGCGCCTGTTTGCCTTTTGATTGGCCAAAAAGATCATCGGCATTAACCTCGGCAAAGGTTTTTTGTTGAGGCATTATTTTTTGCCGTATCTTTTTAACGCCCTCCATACTTTGTTTATCCAAAATTTTAGCGCAAAAGTACAGGTCAAGGATCCTCTTGTCGTGAAGTGCCATATATATCCTACAAAAGTTACTTAACGTGCCAAAGTCCTCGATCTTCCTCCTCTTTTTAAAATCATCAACTGCTTTTTCAAAAGCAGGGTCGGTTGAAGTCATCCCGTATTTCAGATATATTGCCACCAGAGCTTGATAATGACGAAGATCTTTTTTTGAACATTCCCTAGTCTGATCATCCAGCGCCGTGATCTGCGCTTTAACCTCTTTGATCACCACGCTATTCCCCCCTGTGTATAAGATCGCATAAAACGTTCTATACATACTCTCACGATTGAACCAAAATACACCTTTTGACATTTGTATTTTGCTGTCTTTTGCACCTTTTCCGATAGTTCGTTTTTGGATCTCGCCCGTTTTTTCTCCTCTTACTTGCTCCATCGCGACGATAAGAGAAAGTATCTTCTGTGTTTTCTCTTCAAAAGGATAGATTGCATTATCACTATCGCGCGGTATCGCATTCCATAGATTTTCGATAAAAGCGTCATATTTCTTCTGCGTTAATCTATCTTTAAAATTGGCCCATCCTAAACATTTCGCGGCTTCTTTATGATTATCGCCAAAGGTAAGAGCATTAATAGCCTTATTTAATTCATCCCTATCAGGATTATCCCCGCACACTACTCCGATCGCTTCCGATATTTCTTTAGCGCTAACAGCGGGCGTTTTCCCCTGAGCATTAACGGCGCTACCGGGCTCATTACCTTTTGAGCTGCCGATTATTTGATTAAATTCTTCAATAGCCTTTTTGTCTTCCCCGCTTAGAACTTTTTTGTTTTCTATGTAAATTAGGCAATTTTCGGCTATTTCTTTGGCTTTTTGCGTTTCACCACGCGAATTATGATTAAAAACGAAACATCTCAAGAGATACATCACTTGGTCCTCAAAGGCCGCGATATCACCATTTTCTACCCATCTCTTAAGATTATTCACCCCTTTCCCTTTTCCGAAAAGTTTGTCCATGTAATGCTCGAGAAACGGTACGGAAGAAGCGGGATCGGCCGCAACCTTTTTATACTCTGCCACGCTTGGTTGATGCATTATTCTTGACGCCACATACATCTCAAGCCGCCTTTGGTCCCCCAACAATATCTCTGACGCTACAAAAGAATACATCTCTTTCGTATTCTGGGCATCCTTAGCGATCTTTAATATTTCTGATTGATATTTTTCAAGCCCACCTGTTCTCGGAGTTTGTAGTATCCTCAAAACAAGCATAATATCGGAACTAAGTTTTTTTAAATGATTATTATATTCACCGGCTTTTTCTTGGAAAAAATTGATTACTCCTTCAAAATCCCGCTTCCCGAAAAATCGCGCTTGCATGAGAACCGTAAGATGATACATATTCGTATCAATAGATTGATCAGGCTTCCGGCCCCTATTTACCTCTCGGTGCACTTCATCTAAAATGTTTAAAACACGGATTTTCTCTTGGGTTTTTTTGCTAAAAGGATCAAATTCGACTTTTTTCCCTGCCTCAAAAACATGCCACACGTTATCCACAAAATTACAATATGTGTCGCTTTTGAGCTCTTTGCTATACTTCCCCGTCAATAAAGCCTTTAGAATACTTTTTTCGACACCTTTTAATACGCCCCAAGCCTCTTCAACTTTTGATACGGGAACGATTGTTTCGGGCAAAGGCGTTTTCATCATGATCTCGATCGCCTGAGCCACATTCATCTCTTTTTCGGGAACTTTCGGCAAAGGTCTATCCGACGGTTTTTCTTCTTCCAGAACCGGCAAATTCAGTTCGGGAATAGATGCTTCCGCTTGTTCCTGTATTTCCCTTCTTTGCCTCAGTAGTTGCTCTATTTTTTCCTGAAATTTATTTTGAAGTTTTGTTTTTTGGGTAAGCTTCTTTTCGTGGGCACAATACGCGATATGGTTATCAATCACCTCAACGGCTTTCATTAGTTCATTGTTTTGCCGATAAAATGCGCAAAAATTTTCGAGTGTTTTTGGTATATTTGCGTCCAACCAGTCGATCTTATTATAATTTTTAAAGATCTTCTCAAGGCGTTTCTTCCCCATTCCTTCGCCGTAAAGCTTGTCCCCCCAATATTCAAGAAAAGTTTTATTCCCCTGAGAACAAAGGTCATTTCTGCTTTCAGTGTCCAAAGCTCTGGCAAAGAAATAATCGGCTACCCATTTGGGGGTTGTAAGCAAAAATTCCGGATTAGACACGCACTGCGCGGAACCGTTTTTATCTATTGCATCCTGAAAAAACCGGATAACACGCTTAAAATCACGTTCTGTGTATAGAACAGCACTCATAACAAGCGCCCATGTTTGAGCATCTATGCCTGTTATTCCTTGTTCTTGCGCGCGATCCCATAATTCGAGAGCCTGCTTGCCACGTCCTTGGGATGCCGGATCTAACGGTTTTGTCCCTTTGGGTTGGCTATTTGCTAAATTAAATATTTTTTTATCAAGTGAGCCGGCCGTTAATGGTTCGATCGGAGGATTCGGAACATTTTGATCACGGGGGGCTTCGGCTTCTTTATCCGGTGCATCTTTTCCCACTCCACTACCGGCAGTAGTCCCGGCTGATTCATTCAAGGTGGAAGCACCCATACTTTCAGGCGCGCCTCCCGCACTTGGCTCACCACCGTTTTCATCATTCGCTCCAGCAACTCCGCTCCCCGATCCACTTTGCTCAGGGGGCACCCCTTGAGTAAGAACAACATCTTCCGGTTCTTCGCCCTCGAAAGTAACGACAGCGGCAGGATTTTCATCCTCTTCTAATAACATCCCTTCAGGTTTCTTTTCTTCCGGCAACGCCGTTCTTAACACTCCAATACCGCCATTTTTGGAAGGAATATTTGTTACATCATCCGCTGTATATTGAATATCCGGCCCTTTAAGCCCATTTTCAGAAACATCTGATCCCTGTTCACGTTGACGCCTCCTCATATCCAGTTCGCGCTGTTTTTCAGGTAAAGTATTCCTCAAGTGACATGCTATAATCGTCATAGAATCTATACCTAACCCATTACGCCTACCCCACATTTGAAGACATTCGAGATATTTTTTCCACGCGCCTAAAATATATTGAGCCGTATCGTAGTCCTTTGCATCTACATACTTTTCATAAAAACCATCAAAGCTTGCGTATATAACTCCGTTTAAAAAACTGATACATTCTTCACGCTTATAGTGCCAAAGAGCATATAGGTAGTCGTTACCTTTTCCGGCACCGAACAATTTGCTTGCGTAGTACTCGCAAAAATGTTCCGGCATCGGAGTATTCACGCTATTATCATATAGCCGCATCACGTCATCGTAGCTATTTTGTTGTATCGCCTTCGCAATAAAATAATAAGCTAATATCTTGTCGTCAAAAAGAACAGCTTCGGGTTTTTCGGCTGATACTTGAATACTACCTTTTGCTAAAAGCTTCTCACGTATATCCTCTTTCACGGATTCCGAAACCATAGCGGCATTATTTTCTACTACCCTACAAACCCAATCGGGGCTATCGGCGCGATAAAGCACGGCACGCACTATTTTCCTATACGTAAGAGCGTCCTTTACCACAGGTTGCTGATATTGGAGATATATGTCCAGAATTTTACCAAACACTTCTTGGGCACGAGCGGAAAAATTATCTTGCCCCTCGGGGAGAGTCCCCCACGCCTTCGATATCGCTCGTCTCATTTCACTTTCGGGCGCATTTACAACCCCACTATTTTTTTTCTTTCCATTTTTTTTACCCATCGCGTAATCGCGGGTGGGCAGGTTCCGACGGAGATCTACTTGCGGGCCTTTCAATTTTTTAAGCTCAGAAAATCTATCCAGCGGCGGGACGCTATCCCCGGCCGGCCGTTTCTTTGCGGTGGGTTTGTCCGCGAATATTTTGTCTTTGAACTCGTCCCACAGAACATCAAGCGCGTTTTGAGTGATCATCCCCTTATCATCATCGTTGGTCAGTTTGTAGAACAGGTCATATGTAACGCCTATTTCATGAATAAGGCGATCTGCAATATCAAGGACCGCAACCCTAGCAAAGACATCATTAATTTTGTCTGTTTTTTTATTTATAACGTTCGTAAGCTTATCAAAAACTCTTTCTTCAATAAACACATACACCGCATTCTGACTGGCATGACTGTAAACTTTGACTTTTTCCCCATTGACCTCAACCTCCGGGAATTCATTGGATTTCGTCCGAACAAAAACAATGTTTTTATCGCCTAGCGCTTTGTCAAAACTTGTGCCGAGAGTGCCCAAAAACTCCCCCATCGCCGTACCTGCTGAATAATCATTGAGGAGATTTGAGTTAAATATCTCTTTGGACCAATATCGCGTTCCATCTTTAGGTTTGATTCTTTCCGGGAATTTCTCATCCCATCCGAGTTCTTTGGCCCGCCCTTCAATTTCCGCGAAGTCCTGCGCAAGCATTTTCTTCCTAATAAATTCATCGATCGCCCGTTCATGCTCAAGATAACGGGCGATCGCCTTTTCGTCCTTGTCGCTTCTTTGCGGTGAAAATTCTCCGAGTTTGGTAAAGTGTTCAAATTCTTTTTCGGTGTATACCCCAACTACAGAAAAATCCCTATTGCCGTCGGGCGCATGGGAGAGTACAACGAAATAATCTCTAGCGTTTTCCTTAGGATCCTTGATCCGGCACCGCAAATAAGAAACGTTGGTTCCGGGAATAAGTTCCATCTCACGGAAGAAAAATTGCATGTTTGCCGGATGAAATATCGTTTTCTCTTTCGCATCAACGACTTTCGGCATTTCAGCTAAACGTACTGAAGGTTTATCGGTTGAATACGAGTTTAATTCCGATTCAAGGCCGAATTTGAGCCGCGCTATGTCTCTATACTCAAAATCGAGAAGGTTTATGCCAAACGAAGGCGCAGAAATATTTTGGAAGGAATTAGAAAAGAAAGCTGAAGACCCGAGAGCTAGATCCCCTGCAACAGAATTAAGCGTAAAACTTAAAATTAAAAAAATAGAAAAGATTTTGCGTACACTAGACAAATTAAACCCCGTTCTTTAATATAATGTAAGCGTTTTCATATTGAAATTATCTAAGTTAAGCAAATTTAATGTTAGAATTATATCAAAACGCTACATATATGTCAACAATTATCTAGCTGTTTTTGCTTTTACTTTGTGCTGGGATTTTTTTGGTAAGCGAATAAAACGAGTAATCCTTGCTTTTTACAACCTAAACCAAATGCGTTGGAGACGTTGTCGATATCATCAATAAATATATGCATTTACAAATGTAATCCGTCTATTGAACATCTACGTATTACATTTGTAACTCTTTTATTCATATCGGTTTACAAACAACATCTCAGGAGTTAGACAGGAGTGATCTGATCTTTTCTGGGACTGGAATGGGGCTGCCGGAGGCATTAACAAAGGCGTGCTTCGTCTCGCCAATAGTGGTTACCTTATCGCCAACCTTCACTTCGTAACTAAATGCTATGCGGGTAGAACCCATTTCGGTAAGTTCGGTATTTATTGTAACGACATCATCATATTTTACAGGTGCCCGATATCTGCAGTAGGATTCAACTACCGGCAGATATATCTTGTCTTCCTCTTCTATCTTCCTATACACTACCCCTCTTGCGCGAAAAAATTCGGTCCTTGCTATCTCGAACCATACGAGATAATTCGAATAATACACAACACCCATCTGGTCCGTCTCGGCGTACCTTACTCTAACTTCCGTCGTGTGCACGTTTTTTTTCACAAGATCAATCATCCTTCAATAAACTTTATATAAACTTTTCTTGTTCTAGGCCCATCAAACTCACAAAAGTATATCCCCTGCCATGTGCCGAGTGCCAGCCGTCCGTCGTTAACAATAATACTAACGGAACTGCCCATAAGCGACGACTTAACGTGCGCAGGGGCGTTCCCTTCCGAATGTTTATATTTTATATTACACGGGACCATTACTTCCAAACAATTCAATAT
>JAQUNB010000076.1 GCA_028717825.1 Candidatus Omnitrophota bacterium | reverse complement strand
TTACTCCGCCTCTGGAGTATGGCTTAAACGTTATATCTTCTTTATCTGTTTCCGGTTTTATTTCAGCCTGAGGAAAATCCGGACCGCTCAATAATTCCGCGATGGCCCCGGCCAATAAACTTTTCCCCAATGCCCTCATCTGTAAGGCGAAATATAACTGACGGCTGTTGTATTCATCCCCGGTGCTTAACCAGTATCGGATATCTTCGGGTAAACCTTTTGTTTTAAAGGCCTTTACGGCATCGGGATGAAGTTCGATCTTGATCGCGTCCCAATAGTCAACATCCTTTCCCTCTGTGTTTATTTTTTCAGGCGTAACTATCAAATAATTACCCTCCAAGCTAAACGACTTCTCCGAAAGTTTTACAGGCACAAGATCATCTTCATCCTTTATGCCGCTCGCGCCTGCTTTTTGGGCCGGATTTGTAAATAGATTCGTTATTGTTCGCTGCAAGAGATCCCGCTCCCTTGGTTTCAGATCATCAACCCAGAAATTGTACCAGAAAGATGACACCATAAGCGGCGCATGCTGCCACGTTTTCTGGAACATTATTGAGTGCTCAATGATGTTCGCGATCGTGCGCGGCGACGGAGCGCGTCTCAAGTTTTTACCGGGTTTAGATTTTGGAGCGAAAGTGGGATCCTTTAAAAGTTTTTTCCAATTCTTAAAATCATCTTTTACAAGTTCCGCCTGCTGGGTCGCATCATACCCCATAAACGTCAAGCGCATGGGCCATGAGATATCGACCAGAACATCAACGGCATCCCTGATCACCTTGGCCTGTTCATCAAATTCGCTTTTTGTCAAAAGCGGCTTTATTTTTCGAAGCTTTCTTATTGCGAGCTCATATTGCAGATTTTTCTCGGAATTTGGATCGCGCCATACAAATTCTATATCCGCCAATCTATCTTGCGATGCCTGGTCCGGCGGCTTCGATTGGGCGATATTGTCCCTAACGGTATTTAAGGTTCCAAGGATCCTCGCTCTTGGATGATTTTGAAGTGTTCGTTGTTCTTCTTTTCCGTTGACTTTCACCCACCTCTGATGCGTTTTGGCGGCTATGGAAGTTTTCAGGGTATTCAAAACTTTTGATTTTACCTTATTGATCTCGTCCACCACAACCCATCCGCCGTAATGCAGAGTGTTGTTAACAGTAGTGTATAAATGTCCCGTCGCCAGCTCCTCCTTAACGCCAAGCGTCTGGTATTCGAATAGATCTTCGGGTTCCATATCCTTATTCCCTGCCACAAAATAGACCTCTTCATTCATTAGGTGCGCCGCGGCCCTTACAAGCTCGTCTTTGCCGAGCCCCGTCTCGCCGATAAGACGGACTATTTTGCCTTCCCAATCCTCATCTTTTTTAAAAGTTTCTATCTGTAGGTCATAATCAACTGTTAGTTGGTTTTGCAAATCACCTATTTTTGCCATCACCACTCTTTTTTTAGAAAGATCGGCAACAATATATCCTTTTGCCTCAGCATCATATTTAATATCAATGTTCTCGCTAAAATTCCCGATACCCGAGATAACAACCCGCCAATCGCTCTCGCCGGTTAAGACATAAAGGTTACCGAGCCCATCTAAGCGCCATTTCACGCTGCCCGATTCAAACACCTTATATTCTCCTCCTACTTTTCCCTCAGGCGGATTTTTTGACATATTGAATTCGCCTTTAACTTGCCATGTGCCGGTTCCGCTCTTTCGGTTAAGAATGAGCTTGTCTTCTATCTGGGATAAATAAAATTTCCCGTCGGACGAATACGAAGTATATTCCACGTCGGGAAGATATAACGTCTCTAATATCTCTCGGATCAGGAACTCATTATCGTCATCGTCGATCGTGACCTTATCCGGAACATTCGCGCCGCCCGCGCCCCTTTGCCACCTGATCTTCTGCAGTTTTCCATTTTTATCCGTCCTTTGGAAAACAAGATAATCCTTCCCGCCTTTTTCCTGATAAAAGAAATGCCTGTATCCTGTAGCCCGAAGCGGCGGTTCTTCCGCTTGCGCAGTATGTGTTACCTCTTTAAAATAAGTATTATGCAAAGCAAATCGTACAAGGTCGCCAAGGAGGGGTATCGCGAGTATCGGCAAAACAATACTTGCGAGCCGCGCGGATACTTGCTCCCACGAAATTTCGGCATTTGGCGGCGCGATACACTCAGCAAATTTTTTAATAACAAGTAGAGGAATATCGCCCAAGTCCGATCTTTGCGGAAGTATCGCCCGTTCTTCTCCAAAAGCATTTAGAACAGTCCTTTGTGCCTTCTCATCTCCGACGCTTACACCGAACACTTCGACATCTTCTTCTTTCGCGTATTCCAGAACTCCGCGTATTTCGCTTTTATCCGATTCATCCACATTGCCGTCGCCTATCAGCATAAGAATGCGTTTGGCTTTTTCCTCCGAGCCCATTGGCTCCGGCGACTCTTTTAGTCTGGTCACAAATTCTCCCAAAGCCTTCGCGTCATCCGTCCCGTTATTAGCCACAAGGTGTGTAATAGCGTTATATATCAAACGTTCCTTTCTATCTTCACCGATACGCGAGCTCGTTTCGTGACTTATGAACGGTTCACTATTTTCGTCAAAGAACCCTACTTCGAATTCGATCGGCGGCCAGCGTTTTGACTCGAGTTCACTATTTACATCGAAAATAACTTCTAAAAGCAAAAGGAGAGTAAGCTTGGCATATAAGATCCGGTTGTTCACGCTCATACTGCCGCTTTTATCAAATAAAAGCGTAAGCTTTACCGGGGTCGGCATTATTACTTTCTTTTTAACAAAACCGCTGCCGCCCAAAAATGTTTTAATGGGCTTTTTTAAGAGTCCCGAGAATCTGTGGAAACTTTTTTCTACATCTTCAGCAGGAAGAACAAGCGCTTTGACAACTTCTTTCATGGATTCGACAAGCTCAGGATCAAGGAGATTCAACCAATCTTTATATTCTTTGAGTTCTTTTTCATTAAGCCCGGTCCTTTGCATTTCATCAAAGAGCTCTTTCTTTTTCAACGCTTCAAGCCACTCGGGATCAACTTTTGTTTTAAATCCTTTTCCGGCATATTCATCTTTTAATTCGGATACCGGCTGATTTTGAGCGCTCTCTATTACACTCTTCAGCGAAGTGAGATCTTTACTTTCAGGCGCTTGAAGCGAAGTATCGACATCCGGCCCGGCTTGATCGGTTGTTTCACTTTGTTCGGGTTTGTCTGCTTCTTCGGCTCGTCCTGCTTCGCCAACCTGACCGGGTTGCCCTGTCTCGCCACTTTGCCCAGGTTGCCCGGTTTCTCCAGCCTGACCGGTTTGCTCCGCACCCGATTGTCCGGTTTGTTCTGCCGGCGTTTCTTTTCCTTCTTGAGGCGCGCCTTCTTTACCCGTATCTTCCGGTTTACCTGTTTTGCCGCCGGCCTGACCCGCATTTTTGTCTTTCCCTTTTTGATCCGGTCCTTTTTTATTTTTTTCACCTATCTCAGATACTTCCCGCGAGAGATCCTCAACCGCTTTTTGTAACTCACCCAGCGAAGCTTCGGTCTTCCCCAGCGAATCCTGTACCGATTTCGAACTATTACGTATTTTGCCGACCTCATCCCGTATCGCTTCGGCAACTTCGCTTATTTGGCTCGAATCTCCGCCTCTTTTATCAATATCCTTGAGCCGCTGAGTTAATTTTTTAAGCTCGTTAACTCTCGACTGTAGTTCTTTTATTTTGTCGTTCACTTCATCCGCGTTTTCGCCAAAATCAGCCGCTTTTCCTCGCGCTTTTTTACCCACTCCCGGAGCCGGCATTGAGCTTTCCTGTCCAAAAGTCTCATCCTTAATCCCCTCTGCGCCGTTCTGTAACGTTTTTCCTTCACGCGCCAACTCCGATGCTTTGTCCTGAAGCGCACCGGCTTCCTTATCAATATCTCCCGGAGCCGGTTTCCTTTGATCTTTGGAAGCTTCCCCTGCCGCCGGCACTCCTTTACCTATATTACCGGCATCGGTGCCGATATTTTCTGTATCCTCAGACATTTGATTCAGCAGGTTCTCAAGACCGTCGATTGTTTTACTCAAAGACTCAAGAGAATTTTTGACATTCTCTATCGTTTGGTTGCCTTCTCCTCCTTGACTTTTAGAAGGTTTTCCGGGCTGTGGCATCCCTTGCGATTTTCCTTGCTGGGGTTTTCCTTGTTGTTTACCGCCGGATGTGCCTTGCGAAGCGGAATTCATCATGTTCTCTATTTGCTCGCGGATCGCCTCCTGAACGCTTTGGGGCAGAGAATTAAAGAGATCTTCAAGCTCTTTTTCTTGATCCGGCGTCAAGTTGGCAGGATCGAACTTACCCGGTTGGATCGCCCCTTCCTCTTCCAATTTCTGGATCATCTGTTTATTCTTCTCTATCTCCACGTCTTTATCAAAAAGCTTCTTATACTCATCCCATATTTCGGTTATGATCACATTATAAATTTCTTCATAGTTCTTGAATTCCCCGGCCTCAAACATTATCTTTATCCATCCGGACGACGTGTTCTTGATGGCGGTTGCAACTATACTATCCTTTGCTACCCTATTATCGGCAGGCAGGTTCTTACCGTGTTTTTGCAGATCATACTGGCTCCACCTATAGAGGATCGAATCAAGGTATTTGAGGTGAAGAGGATATGAATTAAACAGCTCCCGTTCAACTCTCTCTTTCCCCAGATTGAATTTTTCATCGAATACTTTCTGGATGAGCCCCGGCATTCTGTCGTATCCCTCAAAAGACTTATTGGATTTTATTCTTTTTTGCATGGCAGGAACGGCTATATGGACGGCTCTCGGGATTAGAAGCGCGTCCCATAATATTTTGAACGCGGGTAAACCGAATTTATCCTGATGCGCTTTTTCTACTTCCTCATCTTTAGCGTATTGGAGCCGGTAGAGCGCGAGTAGCAGGTTCCCTATGGCCCTTTCTTTCGCTTCTTTACGAGCCGTGGTCCTATCTTTATTTTTTTTATCTCTTGGGTATATCGTGAACGGCCAATACTTGATAGTCGCGTCCCACTGCCCTATCTCGCCCCACCAGAGGCCAAGCCTGTCTGTAACATCAGAACTTATGAGCTTCATTCTTTTGCCAAAAAGCTGCTGTCCAAGCATCTCAAGTTCGGGCAAGAGTTCCCCATCGAACCACTCTTTGTCTCCCCCGGTAGGCGCGCCCAGCACATCATCTAATTCGGCAAAATAGTCAACCAGTATCCTGATCGGATGTTTTTTTGTTTTTTGGTGTTCCGCCATCAAAATACCCGCCATTATGATGCCCGCGGTTTCCTGCGCGAAATACTCGTCCCAGTGGAACTCTTCCTGTTCAAAGGGCGTCTCCAGCTTTTTATTTTTATTGGCAAGGTAGCGTCTCAGGCGAAGCGAAGGAATACCGGCTTTCTCATATATCTTTATGGCCTCTATTATCAAGAGTTCGGTTGAAAAATAAGCCGCTTTTTTGCCCGTTTCGCTCGGCCTTAAGATATAAGCGGATTCCCCTTTTTCTGTCATTTCTTTGCCCCTCGAGTATAGTTCCCTGCAGCCCGGGACATACCCTTCCTGAAAAATCTCAATATTTTCCTCGGCTGATCTAATATCTCCGCTTCTTGCGTGCATTATCCTCGTGCAGGTAGCTATCGCGTGAGTCGCGTATTCATACGAGGGATCGATCTTTATCTGGTCATGGTCCGCGAGATAATGTATCATTTCATGAATAAGAGTGCTCAAAAACCGCAGTTCATTCCGGCTGGAAGTTACGCAAATTTTTCTTATTTCCGGATCGTACAATCCCGTTACGCTTCCACTGAACGCTTTATTCATCTGAAAAATTGTGCTTAATAACATGTCTTTTTTATCCTTGAATAGACCTATGCCAAAAAATTGTTCCGGCATCAGATTTTCAACCCTTGAAGGCAGGATATCCTCTTTTAATTTATTCCTCCAATGGTCCCGCGCGGCGGTATCGTCATAAATCGAGTTCACTACTTCATCGATGGCTCTATCCACCAGATCATTCATGAAGTCCGGAAATTCCGCTGAGACGCCAGCTATTTCCATTGAAAGCGCTTCCGCTATAGACATTAGTATCATCTGGTAACGATACGGCGACTGGGGTGTTTCATTTACAGTATTTTGGATTAAAAGTGCCAAATTGGGGCCTATTTTCTTATCTTTAAGCAGTCTATCAACTCTTTGCTGAAAAACTTTCGTGTCACCCCGCGAGTCGATAAATATCTGGTTTACCTCTATGATAAATGGCCCTAT
>JAQUNB010000075.1 GCA_028717825.1 Candidatus Omnitrophota bacterium | reverse complement strand
TTATTTAAAGATGTGTATCATCGAAGGGGCGTACCGGACGGCGGCGACGGCGGCGCAGGCGGCGACATCGTAGTAGAAAGCGATACAAACCTTCACACACTTCTTGATTTCAAATACACACAACACTATAGGGCCGAAGACGGAAAGAACGGCGGTTCAAGCAACAAATACGGCAGAAGAGGCAAAGACCTTGTCATTAAGGTCCCTGTTGGGACAATAATAAAGGATGCCGGTTTGGGTCTTTTACTTCGTGACCTTGCTGCTCCGGGAGAGCGGGTCGTCGTAGCGAAAGGCGGAGCAGGTGGCAAGGGCAATTCCAAAAGACAAGACGCTACCCCGGGCCATCTCGGCGAAGTAAAGACGCTTTATTTCGAGCTAAAGCTCGTCGCAGATGCCGGTATTATCGGTTTACCAAACGCGGGAAAATCTACTCTAGTCTCACATGTTTCCAAGGCAAAATCAAAGATAGCGCCGTATCCATTCACTACGAAGAATCCCATACTTGGTGTCGTCAGGGTTTTTGATGATAAGTCTTTTGTTATCGCGGATATGCCCGGTCTTATAGAAGGTGCGCATCACGGGAGAGGTCTGGGTGATAAATTTCTGCGACATATTGAGCGGACCACGGTCTTGGTTCATATAGTAGACATGGTCCCGCCGGACGGTTCTTTGCCTTTTGAGAATTATCTCAAACTGGAAAATGAGCTTAAGTTATACAGCAAAAATGTGTATAATAAACCTCGGGTTATCGTCGTGAATAAGATGGATCTGCCTGAGGCAAAAGATAATCTTAAACAATTCAAAAAGAAAATGCGGAAAAAGATATTTCAGATATCGGCGCTTACGGGAGAAGGACTAAAAGAATTAGTGAAGGAAATATATGACAAGATCCGGAAGGCTAAAAAGAAAACCCAAGAGGATAACGATTAAGGTCGGGACGAAGGTCTTGACCGATAAGAATAACCTGATCGATAAAGAGACCGTTAAGAACATAGCGGACCAGATCTCTACGCTCATGGATAAGGGGATTGAGGTTATTTTGATCACGTCCGGGGCAATAGGCTCGGGACTAGGGATGTTGAACCAAAAGAAAAAGGGCAGGTCGCTCTCTGAACTACAGGCTATCGCGAGTATCGGTCAAAATTATTTGATGGATATATATAACTCGTATCTCAGAAAACGAGGATATATTGCCGGGCAGCTCTTGTTGACGCAGGAAGATTTCAACGATAGAAGGCGTTTTCTCAACATCAGATACACTCTGAACGCGCTTCTCAAATATAAAGCGCTTCCTATAATAAACGAGAACGATTCGGTATCTACAGAAGAAATAAAATGCGGAGATAATGACCGGCTTTCGTCGTTGGTCGCAGACCTGGCGAATTCTGATCTTTTGGTCATTTTGACCGATGTTGACGGCGTATATGATCAAAAAGGGCAACTAATAGATCACGGTGCTGAGATAATGAACTGCAAAGATCTTTTGATCAAAGGCAAGGGCTCCGAGGAAAGTACTGGCGGCATGGCTACAAAACTTGACGCGGTAAAGAACGTATCATGCGCGGGGATCGAGTGTATTATTGCCCGGGGCAAAAAAGAAAACGTTATTCTGGATGTTGTTGAAGGGCAAAAGATCGGGACATATTTTAAACCGCAGGAAAAATCTCTCAAAGCGAGAAAAAGGTGGATAGCCTTTGGCCTGAAATCGAGAGGCAAGATAATCGTGGATGGCGGTGCGGAAAAAGCGCTTATTTCCGAGAATCGGAGCCTGCTGCCGAGTGGCGTTAAAGGTACAAGCGGCGTTTTTTCTGACGGAGATGTCGTAGATATCGTTGATGAATCGGGGAGAACGATCGCTAAAGGCTTGTCGAATTATAAAAGTGACGAGATACAAAAAATAATGGGCAAAAAAACAGCGCTGATCGAACAGCTGCTTGGATATAAAGACTATGATGAGGTCATTCATCGGGATAACCTTGTGATATTGGGATAAAGATCCGTTGATCGATCCCGGAAGGTGCATTTAAAGTGAATACTAGCGAAAAAATGAAAGACATATTGTGTACGGCAAGAAGCGCCGCGCGCGAACTTGCCGTAGCGGGCCGTGATAAAAAAGATAAGGCGCTGCTCGAGATGGCCTCAAGTCTCGAGCTTTCTAAAGATGAGATCAAAAAGGCGAATCTCGTGGATATCGAAAAAGCGGAAAAAAACGGGAAAACCAAAGCCTTTATTGACAGACTTAAATTGGATGATGAGCGTATAGACGCAATGGTCGCGATGCTTCGGGACGTGGCGAAGCTGGATGACCCTGTTGGCAAGACGCTTGAAAAAAAGCGAAGGCCAAATGGATTACTTATCGAAAAGGTGAGCGTCCCGATAGGCGTTATAGGGATCATTTATGAATCGCGTCCGAATGTTACGGCAGATTGCGTTGCGCTTTGCGTGAAATCCGGTAATGTTGCTATTTTACGAGGCGGTAGTGATGCCATAAATTCGAATATCGCCGTATACAACGCTTTAAAGAAAGGCGCAGAAAAAGAAGGTTTACTAAAAGGTTCTTTTATCTTGATAGAAGATACTTCACGAGAGATGATCGACGCTATGCTCAGTGCCGTCGGTGGCATTGATCTTGTTATGCCTCGAGGAGGCGAGTCGCTTATAAGCGAAGTTGCCTCAAAAAGCAGGATCCCGGTGATAAAACATTACAAGGGGATCTGCCATGTTTATGTCGATAGTAAGGCGAAGCTGGATATGGCGGAAAACATATGCATAAACGCAAAAGTCCAAAGACCGGGGGTATGCAACGCGATGGAGACCATGCTCGTTCATGAGAAGGTCGCAGGTGTGTTTTTGCCTCGTATCGCCGAGAAACTATTTAAAAACGGTGTCCGGATAAAAGGTTGCGCTAAAACACGTGACATACTCAAAGGTTCTGCCGTGGAAGAGGCTACAGAGAAAGATTATTACACCGAATGGCTTGGTTTGGTCTTAAGTGTAAAAGTCGTTACCTCGCTGTCTGAGGCGGTCGAGCATATTTCTAAATACGGATCAAGTCATTCTGATGCGATCGTGACGGAAGATAAAAAGGCCGCGGCCGAGTTCACCGCTTGCGTGGATTCCGCCGCTGTTTATGTTAACGCATCAACACGGTTCACTGACGGTGGCGAATTCGGTAAAGGCGCGGAAATCGGTATATCCACGGATAAGATCCACGCGCGCGGGCCTATGGGGCTGGAAGAACTATGTTCGTATAAATACATAGTCCATGGATGCGGGCAGGTACGTAGCTAAGTTTGTGAGGAATTTATGAGAATAGGAATATTCGGCGGATCGTTCAACCCCATACATATCGGACACTTGATTTTAGCACAGGAATGTTGGGATAAGTTCCGGCTTGATAAGGTTATATTCGTGCCGGCCTATATGCCGCCGCATAAGGAATTACAGGGAAAAGTTTCAGCCGCGGATCGGCTGAACATGGTTCGCATAGCTTTGGAAGGCGATGATAGATTTGAGATCTCAACCTATGAGATAGACCAAGCCGCAGTCTCGTATTCGATCGATACGATCAAATATCTCAAGGGTAAATACGAGAAAAATGATACGTTTTTCTTTCTTACCGGAGCTGATTCAGCGGAAAATCTGTCAAAATGGAAAGATATCGACAAAATACTGGAATTAACTACCTTTATTATAGCTACTCGTCCCGGGTGGAACGAGGATAACGCCTATGAAGACTCGGTGAAATATGCGACTATCCCCTTGGTGGAGATATCTTCAACCATGATAAGGGACAGGATAAAGAAGCGTAAACCTATCGATTTCTTGATCCCATGTAAAGTTGTTCAGTATATTCGTGATAAGGGGTTATATCGCGGATGACCCAAGCACAGGGCGCTTTATGGCAGGCCGCCTCAAGCGTTAGAGCTTGACTTTTGTTTTTTGTATGATACACTTAACCAAAGATATTTTTAATCCAAATCCTTTTAAGGAGGTTTACCTATGGCTCAGCAGGGGTATTGTGTAAAATGTAAGGCAAAAAGAGATATGAAAGACGCCAAAGAAGTAAAAATGAAAAATGGAAGAAAAGCCCTGAAGGGATCATGCCCGGATTGCGGCACAGGGATGTATAAGATATTAGGTAAATAAGTAGTTACCATAATTATATAACTAACACGGATTTGCCGGAACTTATCGCAATATAAGGTGAGTTCCGGCTAATCTATCTAAAAACACCACAATCTAACCAGTGAAAAAAATATCTTCGTTAAATATAGCAAAATCCATCATACAATTTGCGATCGATAAAAAAGGACAAGACATTGTGTTGATGGATATGCGAAAGCTGTCATCGATATGTGATTGGTTTATTCTTGTAAGTGCGGAATCCACACGTAGGGTCGATACGATCTCCAAGAACATTCAGGAAGAACTGCACAAACAACATGTCCGGCCGTTGCATGTGGAAGGGCGGCAAGGTGCGACATGGGTCCTTTTGGACTACGGCGAGATAGTCGTTCATATATTTCACAAAGACACGAGGGGTTTTTATAACCTTGAGCACCTATGGGGAAAAGCCCCAAGAGAGCATGTTGATACTTCGACGACCGCTAAGCGCCGTCGTTTAAAACGAGGATAGCACAGACGTTCAGTATCAACCCTGAGTCCGTTTGGTTTTGTCCAAGGGGAATGTGAAAACATGATGAATGATGCTGGGAATAGCCATAAGGAGCCGAAGGGTTGATGAAAAATGCGTAATCAAGACATCACAAAAAAAATAATAGAGATCCTTAGTAAAGCTTGTGAAGAATATTTCAGGCGAAAGACCCCGGCTCAAACGCTTCCGTCGGATATAGCGTCTGAGATTTTTTTGCAGCTTCCGAAAGATCCCAGCCATGGCGATCTGACCTCTAACATCGCGATGCGACTCGCGTCGCTGGCGAAATGTTCTCCTTTAGAGATAGCCCAATCCGTAGCAAGTATAGTTCAGGAAATGTTCAGCCAAGAAAAGATCTTGGCGCACTCAAAGGTGGACGCTAAGGGCGGTTTTATAAATATTACGTTGGCTGATGAATATTTCCACGACTTGTTGGCCGAGATATACGCACAAAAGGACGATTTTGGCGCTTCTCGCATCGGAGAGGAAAAGCATGTCAATATCGAGTTCGTCAGTGCGAATCCCACAGGGCCGCTTACTATCGCGCACGGCCGTCAGGCTGCAATAGGTGACGCGTTGTCGCGTATTTTAAAGTTCAACGGTTATAAAGTCACGAATGAATATTATCTTAACGATATCGGCAGACAGATAAAACTTTTGGGTCAATCTGTCAAGATCAGATACAGAAATCTGTTCGGCGAAGATCTGCCGCTTCCGGAAGATGGATATGTCGGTGAATATGTGATCGATATCGCTAAAAAGATCAAAGAAGAAAAAGGCGATTTGTTCCTAAAAGAAAACGCGGAAACGGACGAGTTTTTCCGTGTTCGCGCAGTCGACGCTATGATGGCGTTAATAAGAAAAGACTTGGACGATTTCGGGGTCAGTTTTGACGTATGGACCTCACAGGAGAGTATCGAAAAGAAAAAAGAAGTTGAAGAGACGCTAGATATATTGGAAAAGGCGGGATACATTTTCGAAAGTGAAGGAGCAAAATGGTTCGCTTCGACAAAGTTCGGAGATGATAAGGATAGAGTCGTGGTAAAAAGTGACGGCTCCTATACTTATTTGGCGCCGGATATGGCATATCACCTCGATAAATACCGGAGAGGTTACGACAGACTTATAGATCTTTTAGGGCCTGACCATCACGGTTATATAAACAGGATGAAAGCCGCGGTGCAGGCGCTTGGACGGGATGAAAAGTCGCTTGATATTTTGATAGTGCAACTGGTAACCCTATTGCGTGGCGGCCAGACCGTGTCGATGTCGACCCGCAAAGCTGAATTTGTCAGTCTGCGAGAGCTTATTGATGAGATAGGCAGGGACGTTACACGATTTTGCTTTTTATCCAGGCGGCTCGACAGCCATCTCGATTTTGATATTGAAGTTGCTAAAAAAGAATCATCCGATAACCCGGTTTATTACATTCAATATGCGCATGCCCGTATCTGCAGTATTAAAAAATTCAGCCGGAAAAGATCTTTACGGCTTTTTTTCGTCCCGCGGAGGATGGAGCTACTAAAGGCGAAAGAGGAACTTCAGCTCATGCGTAAATTGAGCGAGTTCCCTCAAGCGATCCGTTCGGGCGCGGAAGCGCTGGAGCCTAACCGGGTTCTTGTCTATCTGAACGAACTCGCGCGCCAGTTCCAT
>JAQUNB010000074.1 GCA_028717825.1 Candidatus Omnitrophota bacterium | reverse complement strand
ATGGCACCGTACATGTTCCCGTGATCGGTAATAGCACAAGCGGGCATATTGTAAGCAGAGGATAAAGACACAAGATCCCCCAAACGACATGCACCGTCAAGAAGGCTGAACTGCGTATGGACATGCAAATGCACGAACTCTGACTGTGGTTTCGTCATAAAAATACAGTGTGGTTTTTTGTTACGAGGTTATTCTGAGAGCGTTGGGACAATTCACGAATTGTCCCTGTTGTTCAAAATCAAATATTATTATTGCAATATCCGAGATGTGACTATTTGCGCATGCCGACCCGCTGGGCGGCCTGATAAACTTTACCTTCCGTCTGTATCGTCGGCGCGATGATCATTTTCACAAGCTGCATCTCGCGTATATTGTGTGCACCAAGATTCCCCATGCTTGTAGCAAGCGCACCCATTAGATTTTGTGTACCGTCATCCAGTTTCGCCGGACCGTACAAAATTTCTTCCAAGCTGCCTGTTACTCCCACTTGTATCCGCGTACCGCGGGGCAATGAAGGATGCGGCATAGCCATTCCCCAGTGATAACCTTTCCCCGGCGCTTCTTTCGATCTGGCGAACGCATTGCCGAGCATAACGGCATCGGACCCTGCGGCAAAAGCTTTACATACATCTCCGCCTGTCGCCATACCGCCGTCAGTTATGACGGGAATATATTTCCCCGTTTTCTTATAATAAAAATCTCTTGCAGCGGCACAATCACATGTCGCGGTTATCTGCGGAACCCCTATACCCAAAACTCCTCTTGAAGTACATGCTGTCCCCGGCCCAACACCTACAAATACGCCTTGGCAACCGGTCTCCATAAGAGAAAGCGCCATTTTGTAATCGACACAATTACCCAAAAGAACCGGTATTTTCATGTCCTTGCAGAATTTATGGAGATCCAAAGGTTTATATTCGCTGGACTCATGGTTAACACTTATAACGGTAGATTGTATAATAAAGATATCACATCCGGCCGCGCGTGCTATAGGCCCGAACTCACCGGCTACCTGCGGGTTACAGCTGACAATTGCGGGCACTTTAGCCTTTTTTATCTCGTTGATCCTTTTAGTTATCAGCTGTTTTTTTATCGGAGCGGAATATATCTGCTGGATGACTTCAGTGACTTTTTTCGCGTCACAATTCACGATGCGTTCTATCGCCTCTTGCGGATCCTCATATCGGGTGGAGACGCCTTCGAGATGAAGTACAGCCATGCCTCCGAGTTTTCCCATAGCTATCGCGAACCTAGTGTCGACGACACCGTCCATAGAAGACGCCAAGATCGGAACTTCGAATTTTATACCGCCAATTTCACATGTTGTATCAACATCGTTCGGATTTATCGTAAGTTCCCCGGGGACAAGTGCGATCTCATCAAAACCATAGCTACGCCTTGCCTTCCGCCCTATACCAACCCACTCTCCCATAGCTTCCTCCTATTAATTATAAGTTCTTATATTATAACAATTTTCACGGCAAAATACTAAAATATGGCTTCCGATTTGGTAGTATCATACATAAGGTGGATTTATTTGTCAATAACGTTGTTTACTTCTGGAAACAATTTGGAAATGGTATGTCGCATATCGTATATAGTATATCGTGTCTATGGAAACGATAAGTTTTACCCCTCACCCTGACCCTCAGGATCCGGGTGAGGGGTAATAAAACGATATACTAGACACTAGTCACTAGCACACATCACGTCCCAAGGCGGACGTTCGCGAAATATCCGTCTAATGCCGCTTTGGCGGAGAGAACAGCCAGGTAGCTGGTCTTCGGGTTATCCGGGGACGGCACGTTTTCCGTTCTTGTCGTTATTTTGCCTGCGCCGCTTTCTATACATATCTCGTGGACATTTTTCGTGTATTCGGGTGAAATTATTATCTTCACTTTGGTTTTTTTAGGCCCGATACCCGCCAGCGACAGTATCGCTGAAACGTTTATGTTGGCGGGAAAAGCTTCTATTGCCTCACATGCGTTACCGTCAAAAATCACAGTTTCTTCTTTTATCTTATCAAGTTCGATCCCTTTTTTTTCTAGATAAGGCGCGCCTTTTATCGACATTACGGGTTTACGTGTTGTTATGCTTACAGCGGTAATACCGGCCAGCTTCGCCGATTTCATGCCATCGATACCCGAAATAGCTCCCGAAGGTATCAGAATTCTTATTTTTTTCTTCTCAGCCTTCTCAAGAAGTTTCGTGCATCCCAGAACTCCGCCGACGCTCATTATCATCACGTCTTTATTCTTGTTTACGGCTTGTTTCAAAATAATAGGGACAACCTTTGGAACACTGGCCTCTACAATAAGATCGGCCTTTTGTATCGCGTCTTCCAAACTATCGCACACATACGCTTTAGAAAGTTTTTTCGATAATATTTCACTTTTTTCCACGCATTTATCATAGAGAAATATTTTGGAGACATATTCTCCAAGTTTTTTATCAGCGTGTTCCGCAAGAGCGCCACCGATCACTCCGCATCCGATTATTGCTACATATTTTTTAGATTTTTCACGTTTTTTTGACATCTTTGCCCTTCTCCGCTTAACTGCCGGATACTTCCAGCATTCTTTCAAGCGATTTTTTCGCCTTTTCGACCATATCGCCCGGTAGAGTTACCTTGTAAACCATCTTTTCCAAGGACCGCGCAAGCCATCCCAAAGTCGTGAGTTTCATGTTCGCGCACACAAACTGTTCGGTCGGGACATAAAATTTTTTGCCGGGATTATCCCTCTGAAGCCTATAAATTATACCTATTTCTGTACCGACAATAAACTCCTTACAAGAACTGCCTTTCACATATTTAAGCATGCCCGCGGTACTACCGATGTAATCCGCCAACTCTAAAACTTCTTTACGGCACTCGGGGTGCGCGATAAATTCAGCATTGGGGTGAAGTTTTTTATCTCGAATGACCTCTTCACTTGTTAGACGCATATGTACAACGCAATAACCGTCCCACAAAATAAGTTCTTTTTCCGGAATGTGTTCTCTTACATATCTTCCAAGGTTTTTGTCTGGCACAAAAATGACCTTATCTTCTTTGAGAGAACGGACTATCTGGATAGCGTTCGATGAAGTGCAGCATATGTCGCTTTCGGCCTTGACCGCCGCCGTGGAATTGACATAGCATACGACCGCGGCTTCCGGATATTGTTCTTTTTTCTGTCGTAACTTTTCGACCGTGATCATATCTGCCAAAGGACAACCTGCCTCTTCTACCGGAAGCAGCACCGTTTTCTTCGGGCTCAGTATATGCGCGCTTTCTGCCATGAATTTAACGCCACAAAAAACAACTGTTTTTTGTTTTGCCTTTGTAACCGCCCTTGCCAAGGCGTAGGAATCTCCCGTAATATCCGCTATTTCCTGTATCTCATCGCGCTGGTAATTATGCGCGACGATCAGCGCGTCCCGCTCTTTTTTTAGGTCCCGTATCTTCAGTTTCAAATGTTCTTTATACACGAGATCAAATTCAGGTTTTTTTGTCATTTTGTTTAAACTCCTTGTTTAAGTGACTAGTGGCTTGTGTCTAGTTATCAGCACATGGCATATAGCGAGTTAATGACAAATGTCAAAGCACAAATGACAAATTAATACCAAATGTCAAATCATAAAAAACAAAACTGCAGGTTCTTTCCTGGTTTTTGGTATTTGGATTTTGGATTTCATTTGTCATTTGGATTTTGTTATTTGTCATTTAATTCTAACTGCCATATGCTAAATACCATCTGCAAAACATCCGTCCCCACCGGTACTACGTCCTAATGACCATATTATCGATCAGCCGCGTCTTGCCGACATGTACCGCGATGGCGATAAGCGTATCGTTCTTTACCTTTTTGAGAGGCTTTAAGTTCTCGGCATCAACCACCTCTATATGATCTATCTTCACATGTTTACCGCTAAGCAGAACTTTTTTTATTTCTCCCTTAATAACATGGGCCGACCTCTCGCCCTTCTCTAAAAGCGTCCTTGCATGTTTTAGTGAAGCGTATATCGCAAGCGCCTCTTTTCTTTCTTTCTCGGATAAATACGTATTTCGCGAACTCATTGCCAAACCGTCTTTCTCCCGGATTATCGGCATTACGCGTATTTCAACGCACATATTTAGATCTTTTACCATATGTTTTATGACAACTGCCTGCTGGGCGTCTTTTTGACCGAAAAAGCTCACACAAGGCGAGACTATTCCAAATAATTTAGCGACAACCGTGGCAACACCCTTGAAATGTCCCGGCCGTGACCTAGCACATAAATTCTCCGTTATAGCCCCTTCGACATTCACATACGTCGAATACCCTTCAGGATACATCTCTTTCTCAGCCGGAATAAAAACAACATCAATTTTCTCTTTCTTTAGTATCAAGAGATCGCGCGCTAGGTTCCTAGGGTATTTTTTAAGATCTTCTCCTTTTCCAAATTGCTTGGGATTTACAAAAATACTTACAATGGTAATATCGCTTTCCTTTTGGGAAGCCTTGATCAAGCTTACATGGCCGTCGTGGAGAGAACCCATCGTCGGGACAAACCCTATGACCTTGCCGTTTTTCTTAGCTTTATGCGCATATCCCTTCATTTCACTTATTTTTGTGATTATCCGCATAGTCTACCTCGTATTCCCCATCATCCGGGATAGCTCACCTATTGTTTTTCCTATAACAGGATGCACGGCTTCGGGAGCTATTTCCGCAAACCCGCGTAACACAAAATCTCTTTCATGCATCCTCGGATGCGGGAGCACAAGTTCCTTTGTATTGATTATTTCACTACCGTATAACAATATGTCAACATCGATGATCCTCGGAAAATTTCTGGGCCTTTTTTTCCTACCCATATCTTTTTCGATATTTTTTACACTTCGGAGTAATTTTTCTGCGCTTAGATCCGTCTCGACGCCAAGAACGCCATTCAGATAATCTTCCTGTGGTGGGCCTCCCGCGGGTTTTGTTACATAAAACGCGGATCTTGATATGACTTTCAAATTGGGTACGTTTTCCAGCCGCTCGAGAACTTCCTGAAAATTCTTAAGTTTGTCACCTACATTGGATCCTATTCCGAGATAAACCGTTGGCATCTTCCTTATCTACTCTGTAATTAAAATTTTGCTTTGCAAACGATGAAAAACCGTTTCTGTTCAGAGTACTGTTTCTCGTAACCGTCTCATATAGTATAATCGGGAACGATCCATAAAGCGCTAGCCGATATGTACCCCATGTATCGTATCTCGTATCGCGTATTTCGTATCTCGTTTTATGCCCCCTCACCCCGGCCCTTTCCCCTTAGGGGAGAGGGTACGGGTGAGGGGCGAAACCCAGCGTTTTCATCGGCACGATATACGATATACGGTTCTTAAAACGTGCCGTTCCCTGTACTACATACCACATACTACATACTATGTACTAGAAGAATGATTTTCCAATCCTATCCACCGCTTCCTGTAGCTTTTCTTTACTCACGGTCAGTGTCATGCGTATATATCCTTCGCCGGATTTGCCGAACCCGTTCCCTGGGGTCACAACAATATCGGCTTTCTCCAGCATGGCTTTTGCCAACGTTGTCGAATTATATTTACCGAACACTGGCGCCCATATGTAAAACGTCGCCTTTGGTTTTTGCACTTTCCAACCTATTTTATTGAGTCCGCCCACCAGCACATCGCGCCTTTCCTCATACATCTTATTTAACTTGGACCTTACTTCTTTCGCATGTCTTAGCGCTTCGATGGACGCTATCTGAACTGCCGTAAAAATACCGGAATCTATATTCGATTTTACTTTCGCCAGACCTTCTAATACATAAGGGTTGCCTACCGCCATCCCTACTCTCCACCCGGTCATATTAAATGACTTCGACAGAGAATGGAACTCTATACCAACTTCTTTTGCGCCAGCTACTTCCAGAAAACTCGGCGGGTTGCATCCGTCAAAACTCATCTCTGTATACGCTGCGTCAGAGCATACGATAATATTATTTTTTTTTGCGAATGCTACCACTTTTTTATAAAAATCTTTATTGCAAACCGCGCCCGTGGGATTGTTGGGATAATTTATGTGCATAAGTTTGCACCTTTTGGCGATTTTCTTGTCTATCGCGTCAAGATCTATTAAAAAATCATTTTTGGCTAAAAGCGGCATAAAACGGGTCTTACCTCCGGCAAAAACCGTTCCCGAATTATACGGAGGATATCCCGGATCCGGAATAAGAACTTCGTCGCCCGGATTAATGAACGCAAACGGAACATGCGCTATCCCTTCTTTCGATCCCAAAAGCGGCAGGACCTCTTTATCGGGATCCAGCCCAACTCCGAACCTTTCTTTATACCAATCTGCCATCTGT
>JAQUNB010000073.1 GCA_028717825.1 Candidatus Omnitrophota bacterium | reverse complement strand
GGGGAAAGATGCGGAGAGCCGGTTAGTCGAGATTCTTAAAAACGAAAAGTTAACTTTTGATAGACCGTTAGTTGTTATTCATCCTGGAAGCAGTAATCCCGCTGAAGTTTGGCTCAAAGAAAACTACGCGGAGTTGATCCGTGAATTGAGTGGAAGTATCGATTGCAATATCGCGGTGATAGGGAGTAAAGAAGAATCGGGTTTGGCGGGTGAGATTATAAGTGGATCCGGTAAACAAGTCTATAATTTTGCCGGCAGGCTCGATTTGAAGACCTTAACGGCCTTTTTGAAAAAAGCGAATCTATTTATAGGTAATGATACCGGCCCCATGCACATGGCCAGTGTTCTTGGCGTTCCCGTAATCGCGATATTCGGGAGGAATATCCCGGGTGTGAGCTCCCGTCGGTGGGGGCCGCTGAACAAAAGAAGCAGAGTTTTTTATAAAGACCCGGGATGCGCTGTTTGTTTGGATATAAATTGTCCCTACGATTATAAATGTTTGCGTTCGGTATTGCCCGGAGAAGTGCTCAAGGCCTCTAAAGAGCTTTTGGAAAAAGTATAAAAATTTTTAGTAAGGGAAAGAGATACAAGGCAAATGAGGATATTGGTCGCTAACATATTCGGCATCGGCGATGTGCTTTTTACGACGCCTTTAGTACGGAATTTAAAACGTCATTTTGGTGATGTCTCCATAGATTATCTTTGCAATGCCCGGGCAAAGAACGCGATCGAAAATGTTCCCGAAGTGGACCGTTATTTTATTTACGAAAAAGATGATTTTGTTAAGTTGTGGCGCGAATCGAAGATACGGTTTTTTAGGGAATACACGAAGCAATTTTCTCTTATGCGCAAGAGGAAATACGATATTGTTTTTGATTTTACTTTGTCAAGGTATTTTGGTTTTCTGTATTTATTGCTTGGCATACCTAAACGAGTCGGTTTTGATTATAAGAGAAGGGGGATCTTCCTTAACTACAAGGTCCCTCTAAAGAGTTTTAAAGGCCGGCATGTAATAGAATGGTATCTCGAACTACTCCGAAAAATGGAAATACCGGTTGTTGAGAAGCGCATGCGTCTTGTGCTTAAGCCCGGTGAACTTGAGTGGGCTTCCGGGTATCTGAAGGATAAAAATGTCCAAAATAATGTTGTGGCTGTTGTTCCCGGAGGCGGCGCCAGCTGGGGAAGGCAAGCGCCGCGAAAAAGATGGATGACGAGCGGTTTTGCCGCACTTAGTGATAAACTTTCCGGGCAGGGTTATTCGGTCTTGATCCTGGGGGACCGTTCGGAAAAGGTCTTATGCAAAGAGGTCGCGTCTCAGATGATGGGGAAAAAACCGGTCGTAGAATGTGACCTAACACTGAACCAGTATATGGCGCTTCTTAGTAAATGTGAATTGGTGGTTTGTCATGACTGCGGGCCCTTGCATATAGCGACGGCGTTAGGGGTAAAGACGGTCTCGATTTTTGGTCCGGGAGATAAGGTGGTTTACGGGCCTTATCCGGCTTCGGATAAGAGCCGGGTAGTGGAAGCGGAGAATATCCCGTGCAGGCCGTGTTATTCTTCTTTCAAACTTCCCGATTGTAAGCTTGAGATGAAATGTTTACGTGATATTACACCCGACGATGTTCTTATCGCTTGTATTGATTTGCTAAGGGTCGTCTAATTATACCGTAGGGAATGGTTTGAAACTATTTCCTACAAAGAGGATGTAGCTGGAAAATGCCAAAAAAATTCGTGTTCATAGATAGAGATGGCGTGATAAATAAAGACGGCGGATCTTCCGCACGTGGTTATATTACGCGATGGAAAGATTTTATTTTTCTGCCGAAAGCGTTAGCGGCCTTAAAAAAGCTCGCGGGGAAAGGATATAGTGCCGTCATAATTTCGAACCAGCAGGGTGTCGGTAAAGGGATATATACTGAAAGAGAACTCAAAAAAATTACAGAAAAGATGAAACAAAGAATTGAAAAGAAAGGCGGGCGCGTCGCGGGGATTTATTATTGCACTCATAGGAAAGAAGAGAACTGTGCGTGCCGTAAACCGAAAATCGGTCTAATCGTTAAAGCCAAAAAAAGATTAAGGATAGGGAGTTTTAAGGGTAAGTTTATCATCGGAGACGCGGAAAGAGATGTTGAAACGGGAAAAAGGGCAGGGTTGAGGTCTATACTTGTATTGACAGGGAACAGCACAAGGAAAGATGCCGCTAACTGGAAATGTAAACCGGACCATATCTGTAAAGATCTTATGGAAGCCGTAAATATAGTTTTAGCGGATGAACAAGAGCGTCCAATAAGAAAAACCCAAAAATAAGGATGATTATGGAGAAAAGAAAAAAAGTAATTATTCTGTATTCGACGGCCGGCCTCGGCCACAAGAAAGCGGCTGTGGCGATCGGGCGTGCTTTTGAAGAAAAAGCCGCTACGATAGACGTTGAGCTGGTGGATTTCAACGATTACGCGAACCGCCTGTATAAGTTTTTATATATGGATTTTTATGTTTTCATGATGACTCGCGCGAAATGGCTCTGGGCTGTTCTGTATTATGTCTCTAATTTTCCGCTATTTGACACGTTGACACGCTCTTTGCGCGAGGCGCTCGACTACCGGAGTTTTTTGAATTTAGCTAAATGGCTGAAAGAGAAAGACCCCGACGTCATATTGGCGACACACTTTTTACTTTCTAGTATGGCAAAGAATCTTAGAGAAGATAAAAAGATACGCGCGAAAATGTATGTCTTGGTCACGGATTACGGGCCGCATAGTTATTGGCTGAGCGATCATATAGATAAATTCTTCGTAGGCGCCGAATTTGTTACGAAAGAATTTAAAAAAAGGCATGTGCCGGAAGATAAGATCATCGTGACAGGGATAGCGACAAGTAAAGAGTTCCATGAAAAGCTCGATCCGGAAACATTGCGTCAGCGATACGGGATAGATAAGAACAAAAGAACCATTTTTCTTATGAGCGGCGGATTCGGCGTCGGGCCGCTTGTCTCTATACTGTCTTTGCTTGATTTGTGCAAAGCTGATATACAAGTTATTACCGTGTGCGGGTACAATAAGGCGATCTATGAGAAGGTTAACGCATTCAAAGCGCGGTTGAAATATCCGGTTATATCGTTCGGGTTTACGGATAAAGTTGCCGAGCTTATGACCATATCCGATCTTATGATAACAAAAGCCGGCGGTATAAGCGTTACGGAAGCGTTGAACACGAACCTGCCTATGATCTTTTACGGTTCGATCCCCGGGCAGGAAACATGGAACGAGATGTTCCTGCTGAGTAACCATGCCGCTGTTAAAGCGGAACGGATGAAAGAGATCCCCGGCTTAGTGGATGAGGTTCTGCTTGATATGGACAAATATGATCAGTTGAAGGAGAATATCGGACGCGTTCGTAAGCCATTTGCGGCCGAAGTAATAGTGAATATGATCGAAAGGGAATTAAGCAATACATAACGCCCAAGAAAGTAAAAAAACATGCGTAATAAAATAATTGAAACAGTAAAACAGATGGTCGAAATGGAAAAATTCGCGGGTAATTACGAAGTGTTCGATACCGTTAAAAGAGGGACAAAAAAGACGGGAAAAATCACATTGGAAGGGGTAGCTAAAAAGATCTCCGTATGTGATCTATGTCCCCTTGCCAAAACTCGGACTCATGCTGTTCCGGGGGAAGGTAACCCCAAAGCCGAACTTATGTTCATCGGCGAGGCTCCCGGCCGCGATGAAGACCAACAGGCGAGGCCTTTTGTCGGCCGCGCGGGACAACTGCTTACAAAGATCATTGAGGCGATCGGCCTCAGGCGAGAAGATGTTTTTATAGCTAACATCCTAAAATGCAGGCCGCCGGAGAACCGTAACCCGCTGCCCGGAGAGATCGTAAAATGTTCTCCATATCTGGTTGAACAGATAGATCTTGTAAAACCTAAAATCATATGTGCTTTAGGAAAGTTTGCGGCTCAGACATTACTAAATACGGAAGTACCGATAAGTAAATTACGCGGAAAATTCCATGAATATCGAGGTATAAAATTGATGCCTACATATCATCCCGCGTATCTATTGCGAAACCCTGCCGACAAAAAAGAAGTATGGGAAGATATAAAACTTGTGGCGAAGGAACTGGGGATCGAGATACCGCGAAAGAAACCCAAAGACTAGGTATGTAGTGCGTGGCGCCGATGAGAATAAATGTTGGCAGAACCGATCGAATGACAAATAACAAAATCCAAATGACAAATGAAATCCAAAATTCAAATACCAAAAACCAGGGAAGATCCGCGATTCCGTTTTTTTATGATTTGACATTTGTTGTTATTTTGTCATTTGAGCTTTGACATTTGTCATTAAATAACCACAGTCATATGTAAAAACAATATGTGTGATGCAGCACATAGTGAACAGTAGATAACAGCCCAAACTAATATGAAAAACCAATACGTGGAAGTCATAACAAGTCTTCCGATAGATCATACTTTCCAATATAAGGTCACAGGCAAAGAACAGAATGCACCTGCGGTGGGCAAAAGGGTCCATATCCCTTTTCGCGAGAGTACGCGGATAGGGTATATAGTCAAGATTGAAGATGAGCCTCAGGTAGAGTCTCCTAAGCCTCTTATCGATATAATCGACGAAGAACCTATTTTTTCGCAGGACATGATAGACCTTGCGAAATGGATCAAGGACAATTATTTTTGCTCTTGGGGTGAGGCGCTTGAGGCCATGATCCCGGGGCCGTTAAAACACGGTAAGATATCGATGGTCACACGCGTAAAAGAGATCGGAAGAAAAGTTGAGCCGACAGAGCCGCATGTCCCAAATGATGAGCAACGAGTAGTTATCGACAATATCAATCAGTGTGTCGATAATGGAAAACATGAAGTATTTCTTTTGCACGGCATTACCGGCAGCGGAAAAACAGAGATATATCTGCAGGTCATGGAAAAGATAATAGCTAAAGGTAAGACAGGGATAATCCTGGTTCCCGAGATATCCCTGACGCCGCAAACAGTGGAGCGTTTCATATCAAGGTTCGGGGAGCATGTGGCTATTTTTCATTCCAAGATGCTGGAAAGCACTAAATTCAACGAATGGCAGAGGATAAAGGCCGGAAGGGCGCGGGTGGTCGTTGGGCCGCGTTCGGCCGTTTTTAGCCCTTTTAGTAACTTAGGTGTGATCGTCATAGACGAAGAACATGAACCGTCATACAAACAAGAGGATGTGCCAAGGTATCACGCGAGAGAAGTTGCGATCCAAAGAGCTAAAATAGCGAAGATCCCGGTAATACTAGGTAGTGCCACCCCTTCACTCGAATCATATCACAAGGCTATAAGTGGTGAATATCGTCTAGCGGAACTTACGCAGCGTGTCGAAGAAAAAAAACTGCCGAGAATAAAGCTTGTCGATATGCGCATGGAATTTGAGACTCGGACAGGCAAGGAGATTATTTCGCATATCATGCAAGAAGCTCTGAGGAACGATGTTTCCAAAAAACAGCAGGTCTTGATATTCCTGAACCGTAGAGGATTTTCGACGTTCGTGATGTGTAAAAAGTGCGGTGGTGTCATTAAGTGCTCCAAATGTTCCTCGCCGATGGTTTTTCATCAGGAACGTAACGAGTTGTTGTGCCATTATTGCGGCAAGAAACTCCAGCCGCTGGCGACTTGTCCCGCTTGCGGCGATATAAATCTTGAATATAAAGGCATGGGCACGCAGAGGGTGGAGTCCGAGATAAAAAAGATATTGCCTGGTGTTCGGATGGCGCGCATGGATTCCGACACTATGACCAAAAGACTTTCACATGATACGGTATTACAGGAATTCAAGGAGCACAAGCTTGATGTGATCGTGGGCACGCAGATGATAGCAAAAGGGCTCGATTTTCCAAAAGTAACGCTGGTTGGCGTAGTTTCGGCTGATGCGAATCTGAACCTCCCGGATTTCAGGTCAGGCGAACGCACGTTCAATCTTATAACTCAGGTCGCGGGCCGTGCCGGTAGAGGTGATCTGGGAGGCGAAGTTATAGTGCAGTCGTATACCCCGGAGCATTATGCGGTCAGCTTGGCCGCGAAGCATGATTATCATGGTTTTTATGATCGTGAAATAATCGCGAGAAAAGAACTTAATTTCCCGCCGTTCGTAAGCCTTGTTAAAATTACCCTCAAGGCGAGGAAAGAAGATAGCGTTACTAAAAGCGCCGAAGATCTGGCCCGGCTCCTCGGTGAAAAAATTAAAGATATTTCCATCTTGGGTCCGGCGCCTTCTCCTATGCCGAAATTAAGGGGATATTTTAGGTGGAATATACTCATAAAGTCGCATGATAGAGAAAAAATCGTAAAGGATCTGCGT
>JAQUNB010000072.1 GCA_028717825.1 Candidatus Omnitrophota bacterium | reverse complement strand
AGACGCATGGCGATACGCTCCACCCCCATGCCGAACGCGAACCCGGTGTATTTCTCGGCATCATACCCCACGGCTTCGAATACTTTCGGATTAACCATCCCCAACCCAAGGATCTCAAGCCAGCCGCTCCCTTTGCACACCCTGCACCCTTTGCCTTTACAGATGATACAAGAGATATCAACTTCCGCGCTCGGTTCGGTGAACGGGAAAAAGTGCGGTCTGAGACGCATTTTTATATCTTCTCCGAACATGCTCCGGCAAAAAACCGATAATACGCCTTTGAGATCTGAAAATTTTACGTCCTTATCCACCATTAGTCCCTCTACCTGATGGAACATGAACGAATGAGAGGCATCAACGGCGTCGGGCCTGTACACGCGGCCCGGCATTATTACCTGTATTGGGGGTTTTTGTTCCTGCATCACGTGTATCTGGACGTTCGAGGTGTGGCTTCTTAAAAGATTTTTCTCGTCCACATAGAAAGTGTCGAACGCGTCACGCGAGGGATGGTCTAAGGGTATGTTCAGTGCTTCAAAATTATAATATTCCGTTTCAACTTCGGGGCCTTCGGCGATCCTGAACCCCAGCGAAATAAATATCTCGTTTATCCGCGCCATAACTTGTGTGATCGGATGGATCGAACCTATTTTCGGTTTGATCCCGGGCAGGGTTATATCTAACTTGTCTTCCTCGCCACCCGTCTCGAGTGATTTCTTCTTCGCGGAATCGATCTTTTCCGTGAATTCGTTCTTAAGCTCGTTGGCTTTTCTGCCGACTTCTTTTTTTATTTCATCCGCAAGTTCAGGAATAGACCGCAGGACGGCCGTCAATTCACCTTTTCGCCCTAAATATTTTATACGCAGCTCTTCGGCCGCTTGGACCGACTTGCATACGTTTATATCTTGCTCGAATACGGCTCTTATTTCATCAAGCTTTTTCAGCGCGTCCATCTATCCTCTTTTGCCCCAAGTCCTATCTTTGGCTTGTCGTAGTAAGAGAGACCAGCTCATAAGCAACAAAGTGTCCTTGTTGCGAGTGATTTCTACGTAGGGAACGGTTTGAAACCGTTCCCTACAGTATGTATCGAACGAAATTGTAGGGAACAGGTATGCCTGTTCCCTGCTTTCCTAGAAGGAACAGATTGCGTCGCATAGAACGTTCCACACAATAACAATAGATATTTATGAGATCTCTCCTAGTAAAAGAACCGGGGATTTTGCTTTCCGTTGCAGTAATATGATTTTACACTCTTACTAACCCTATATCTTTACTTTTTCCACAAGTTCTTTAAAGGCCTTGCTGTCATTACGCGCTATCTCGGCCAGACATTTGCGATTGAGTTCTATCTTCGCTTTTTTTAGGCCGGCAATAAATTTGCTGTAAGAAATGCCCTCAGCTTTACACGCGGCTGAAATACGAGTTATCCACAAAGACCGGAACTCTCTTTTTTTCCTCTTCCTGTCCTTGAATTGGTATATCATCGCTTTTCTTACGGCCTCTTTTGCCGTACGTAAAAGCCTGGACCTCGCCCCGCGTTGACCTTTAGCGGCCTTTAATGTTTTCTTTCTTCTTCTCCTTGAGCTGGGTGCAAATTTCACTTTTGTCATGCTAACTCCTTACATTGTTTTTTTAAAAAGCTCTGTTTATCTGCCTTCTCTATCCGTAAGGCAACAGTTTTCTTATGTTTACCGCGAAAGCGCCGCCGATGAGAGTAGCTTTTCTCAGCGACCGTTTTCTTTTCCGACTTTTTTTCGTCAGGATGTGGCGCTTGCCTGCTTTGTGCACTTTCACTTTACCGTACTTTGTCAGCTTCATACGTTTCTTTACGCCTTTTCTAGTTTTAAGTTTTGGCATTTCTTCTCCTTTAATGATATTCTGCTTTGTTTGTGTCGCTGTTGCCGTTACGCGCTTTTCGGAACAAGCGTCACCATAACGATCTTCCCAAGTGTTTTCGGGCTTGATTCCATTTCACCCAGCGCAGAGACGTCTTTAGCGATCCTATTTAATAGTTCGAAACCGAATTCTTTGTGGGCGCTTTCCCTGCCTCTAAACTTGAGGGAAACCCTCACTTTATCTTTTTTATCAAGAAATTCCTTTATGTGCCGCAGCTTAACCTGATAATCATGTTCTTCGATCTTCGGGTTCACCCTTATTTCTTTTATATGCGTCACATGCTGTTTTTTCTTGGCTAGTTTTTTCTTTTTTTCCTGCTCGTATTTAAATTTACTGTAGTCCATGATGCGGCATACCGGTGGATTCGTATTCGGCGCAACCTCAACCAGATCGTACCCTTTTTCTTGTGATTTTTGTAGTGCCGTTTGGATATCCACTACCCCCAGCTGATTTCCTTCTTCATCCACCAGCCTGACTTTCGGTGCCCTGATGAAATTGTTGATCCTTGTGTAATCCTGATTTCTGCTTTGTCTCGAGTCGGGTCTGTTGTAAATATTACTACCTCCTTGTTAAGTTTCTTTCCCACCTCATACGCGTGGGATGTTCCCACAACGGGTTATTTTTTTTCTTTGATCTCTTTTTCCAGTTTTTCAAAAAATTCTTCTTGAGAAAGGACAACGTTCCCTTCTTTCCTACTCCTCAAAGAAACTGTTTTCGCGTCGGCTTCTTTTGTGCCAACAACCGCCATGTAAGGCACTTTCACCATCTCCGCGTCCCTTATCTTTTTCTGCATCTTCTCATCCCGCGTATCTATTTCGGCGCGGATGCCCATTTCTAATAGTTTCTTTTTCATTTCTTCGCCGTAGGCGACATGCGCCTCGGCTATCGGGATGATCTTTACCTGTACCGGCGCCAGCCAAAGCGGGAACGCTCCGCCGTAATTCTCAATAAGAGCACCTATAAAACGCTCGAGGCTCCCGAGGATCACACGATGAAGCATGACCGGTCTTTTTTCTTCGCCGTTCGAATCAGTATACTTCAAATCAAAACGCTCTGGAAGCGCAAAATCGCATTGTATCGTGGCGCACTGCCATGACCGGCCGATCGCGTCTTTAAGCTTAACGTCTATCTTGGGGCCGTAAAACGCGCCGTCCCCTTCGTTTATCACGTATGGTATCCCTTTTGTTTTTAGCGCGCTAATGAGCGCCCCTGTCGCCTCGGCCCAGTCCTCATCCTTGCCGATATATTTTTCCGGACGGGTGCTTATCTCAACATCAAATTTGTCGAACCCGAACACTAAAAGGGTCTCTTTCACAAAATCAAGAACGTTTATAACTTCTTCTTCGACTTGCTCTCTTAAACAAAAGATGTGCGCATCATCCTGCGTAAAGCCTCTAACTCTTAAGAGGCCGTGTAGTACGCCCGACTTTTCGTGCCGGTAAACATTCCCAAGCTCAAAATATCTTATTGGGAATTCCCTGTAACTACGTATACGCGACGCATAGACCAGTATGTGCCCGGGACAGTTCATCGGTTTTACCGCGTATTCCTGCTCCTCGCTTTCAAAGATGTACATGTTTTCTTTGTAGTACCCGTAATGCCCTGATTTTATCCAAATATCGCTTTTGAGTATTTGCGGGCTTGATATCAGTTGATATCCTTTTTCGAGGTGCTTTGACGTAATATAATCAACTATAATTTGCCTAAGCATCGCGCCTTTCGGGTGATAAAGTACAAGCCCGGCTCCCGCAAGCTCGTTAAAGCTGAATAGTTCAAGCTCTTTTCCGAGTTTTCGATGATCCCTTTTTTGGGCTTCCTCCATAAATTTCAAGTAATCATCAAGCGCTTTTTTGTCGCCGAAAGCTGTGCCGTATATACGCTGCAGCATTTGGTTCTTCTCGCTGCCGCGCCAATACGCGCCCGCGATAGATAAAAGTTTATACGCCTTTATCTCGCCCGTCGCGGCTACATGCGGCCCCTTGCAAAGATCAGCGAAATTCCCGTGTCTATAGAAAGTGATCTCTTGGTCCGCAAGCTCTCCCAAGAGTTCAAGTTTATACTTTTCTTTCGCTGCCTTTAAGATCTCTTCAGCTTCTCTTTTGCTCTTCACTTCCCGGACGAACGGCAGATTTTGCCGGATGATCTCTCCCATCTTCTCTTCTATCGCGGCGAGGTCTTCCGGAGATAAAAAATTACCCTGGACGCCGTCTTTGGATCTTGTTTTGCATTCTGAAAAATCAAAATCATAGTAGAACCCTTCTTCGATAGCGGGCCCTATACCCAGCTTGACTCCGGGATACAGCTGTTTCACCGCATCGGCTAAAACATGCGAGGCGCTGTGTCTGAGTGTCTGTAATTTTTCGTTTTGTTCGCTGTTTTTATTCATGGTTATTAATTCCTTCGAGGCTTTACCAGTTGTCTCTGCATTTAACGACGGAAAATTTCATAATGCAATGTCCGCCTTCGTCTATTCATTTTTATAGTATCTGACTACGGCGGACAGCCTTCGCCTTTTCTTTATCAAACACGGCTGGCTTGCCCCGCCTTCGCCTAATTATTGCACGCACTTATCTGGCTTCGGCGGGCACGGCAGCCGTAGCCAGATAAGTTCTTTTTATAACTACATATTGCCCGCCTTCGCCTATTTATTATATTTCATCTGGCTACGGCGGGCAGCTTTCGCCTCTTCTATAGTCAAGGCTGGCCTGCCAGCTGAAGCCAGATAAGCTTTTTTAAATAGGTAGGCGAAAGCTGGTGGGCGATACTGGGCTCGAACCAGTGACCTCCACGATGTCAACGTGGCGCTCTAACCAATCTGAGCTAACCGCCCATCTTTAAAGAACAGTATATCGTATTTCGTGTTTCGTATATCGTGCCTAGTGACTTGTGACTCGTTATTCGGAATTCGTGTGTTTGTTACTTAAAAACTTGCCTGTTTTCCATACTATCCCACTGATACTGTACAAAATTCTCTCATACATTCACTCCGCTTTCGATATAGGAGGGGGAACAGTTCACCAGAAGGCGGACATCCAAATTTCTTAGTGTTCTGCTTCGCTCTTCGAATCGTAAACGACTGGTAGAGCTCCGCAGAAACATTCTGCTTTCAAGTAGCCAATTTCTGCGAAGTCCTACCTCAGTTTTACGTGTCGCAGGACGAAGCAGAATGGTGGGCGAGGTGGGACTCGAACCCACACGGTTGGTTAAACCGAAGGATTTTAAGTCCTTTGCGTCTGCCATTCCGCCACTCGCCCAACCAAGTGCCGTATCTCGTATTTCGCGTATCATGCCTTGTTTTGCGATATTATTTCAAACATCTCTCCTTATTTTCACTATAAGGAGGGGGATGGTCCCCGTTGTTCTGCTTCGCTCTTCAAACAGCAAACTACTGGTAGAGCTCCGCAGAAACATTCTGCTTCCCAAGTAGTCAATTTCTGCGAAGTCCTACCTCAGTCTTACATGTCGAAGGACGAAGCAGAATGGAGGCGCGGATCGGAATCGCACCGATGTACGCGGTTTTGCAGACCGCTGCCTATCTACTCGGCCACCGCGCCGATTGTACTTCTTCTAAACATTTCAAACAACACTAGTTACAGTAATTCGTTGATCCCATACGATCTATCGCCGAAAATCCTTAATTTCCCGGAATGGGTTAAAGTAGCATATTGCCTAAAAATTGTCAACGTGATATTCATCACTTCTTTACCGGAGCTTCTTCTTTTGTCCATTCGATGGTCCCGTTGACATACAGAACATTTTTCATGCTCTTTCTGTGATTTTTGCGCTTGTCCGCTACAAGAGGTTCCGCCGAATCATCCGAGACCGAAAGACCTGCCGTATAAGCGTAATCCGGGTTTTCCTTAGTCCCTATCTCTTTGGTCCCCGGGCAATCCATGAACCGTTCATCCGAAAGATAATGTTCCTGATATAAAGTATTTAGGGACGGCGGGAACTTCCCTTCGTGCTCTCTGGCATAAATATATAATGCGAGCCCTACCTGCTGAAGGTTATTCGTGCATACGACCTTTTCCATGTTCCGTCGGCTGCACCTTATGACCGGCATTAACAGCACCGCCACAAGCACCACTATGGCGAGAACAAGCAAAAGTTCGCTTATAGTAAAGCCTTTTTGCCGGATCCTTTTTGTCGCATCAACCTGTCGGCATAACCACATATGATCCCTGCTATTTCTTTTTTTGTTTTTCCTTTTATATCTCTTTTCTCTCCGGTTGCGCTGATCACGATATAATTTTTCTTCCCGGCACCGAACGGGTTCTCTTCCTCGGTTTTTGTGTTGATGACCACCAGGTCCAGTTTCTTATTTTTAAGTTTCGCTTCTCCGTTCTTAACCGGGTTTTCTGTTTCCAGCGCGAATCCTATTTTTACTAATCCATTTCTTTTGCCGATCTTCGTAAGTATATCTTCGTTTTTAACGAGCTTTAGGTTAAGAACGTTCT
>JAQUNB010000071.1 GCA_028717825.1 Candidatus Omnitrophota bacterium | reverse complement strand
AGGAATGTAAAAGTCGCTTATCGAAAAGACGATCAGGAAACAGATGAACAAACTCATCCCTATGAACATCCCGACCCTAAGTTCGAGCTTCTGGTCTCGATACATGCTTAGCTCCTTTATATTGTGACTAGTGACTGGTGTCTCTTGACTCGTATCACGTATCTCGTTTTACTACCCTTCATCCGTACCCTCTCCCCCTAGGGGAGAGGGCCGGGGTGAGCGGTGAAACCTATCGTCTCCATCGGCACGATATACGATATACCGTTCTTAACCCGTGTTGTTCCCGACACTACATACTACATACAATCAATATCCCGTGATCGGCCCGACCGCGCTGCCGGTCACGAACTGTCTTATCACGGGGTTATCTGAATTTTTTATCTCATCCGGCGTCCCTACCGCGATTATTTTTTTATTGTAAAGCATCGCGATCTTATCGGCTATCTTATAAGCGCTTTTCATGTCGTGCGTAACTGTTATGGACGTTGTTTTAAGTGTATCGTGCAAACGCCGTATAAGGTCGTTTATAACATCTCCCATGATGGGGTCAATACCGGTCGTGGGTTCGTCGAAAAGTATTATCTCCGGCGACATGCATATCGCCCTCGCCAGAGCCACTCTTTTTTTCATTCCCCCGGAAAGCTCTGCAGGTTTCGCATTCTCTATCCCGCTCAAACCCACCATGGCGAGGCATTCCGCGACGCGTTTTCTGATCTCCCCTAAAGAAAGATCGGAATATTCGAAAAGCTGAAAACCCACGTTCTCAAGTACACTCAACGAATCAAAAAGCGCACCCCCCTGAAAAAGCATGCCGAAGTTCATGCGGAATTTTTTTAGGTCTTGGCCGTTTAACTTCGTTACATTGATATTATCGACAAGGACACTCCCCGCGTCCGGTTCCATGATCCCAATGATATGTTTTAATGTAACACTCTTTCCGCAACCGGACCTACCGATGATCACCATCGATTCTCCGGTTTCTATCTTCAGATTCAGGTCATCAAGCACTTTGTGACCGTTAAAAGATTTACATATGTTTCTTAGCTCTATCATTATCCTTCTACCTCATGATGAAATAAAACAGTGCCGTAAAAAAACAATCCGCGACAATAATAAGCACAAAGCTTTTTACTACGCTTGCCGTCGTGGCCCTGCCAACACCTTCCGCACCGCCTTCGGAATTAAGCCCCTCAAAACACGAAACCAGGCAAATGATACCGGCGAAAGACAAGCTCTTAATAAGCCCCGTAACAAGATCCTTGATCGCGAGCGGTGTATAGGTCATTTTAATGTACATCGCGTGAGAAATATTAAGCTTACCGACCCCTATAAGATATCCGCCTACAATACCAAAAAAGTCCGCGCATATGGTAAGTAACGGCACCATCACCAAAAGCGCGATGAACCTCGGCACTACCAGATATTCGACCGGGTCAGTGGACAACGTCTCAAGCGCCTCTACCTGCTCGGTAACACGCATAGTCCCAAGTTCTGCGGTTATGGCCGCTCCGCACCTACCGGCGACGATAAGTGCCGTGAGAACCGGCCCCAATTCTCTCGTAAGAGAAAGGGACACAAGCGAAGCGATATACATCTCGGCCGATACTTTTTGCATCTGGTAAGCGCTCTGTAGCGCAAGGACCATGCCCGTAAAAAGGCTTATCAGAAAAATTATCGGAAAACTCGAAACACCGATCTTATTCATCTGATCCAATATCTGAAATTTCCTCGCTCGAGAGGCGAATATCCAGAATATGGACCGCGCCAAAAGAATAGCGAGAGCTCCCGCGTAAATAAAGAATTTTTTTATTTTATTTAAGGTGAAACGCCAGCTATCTATTGACACCTTTCTCGCGAAAGAAAGCATATTGCTCCAGTTTATGCGCTTAAAATTGGACTTTGTGCTTTACTCCTACAAAATCCCCGCGTTCATCATAATCAAGTTTAAAACTGTTAGCCGAATCTATCTGGTATTCGAGACCCATATCTTTTTTGGACCCTCTATCAGCTTCGGATAACGCTTCGTTCGGATCATTTTTCTCTAAAGACGTTCTCAGGGTAACCTTGTCTTTTTTTGCCTCGACGACGTTCACATCATCTTGTTTTGCGATCTGCCATTGATCCCAGACGGCGACTTTGTTGTCGGTCTGGACAAGCAGTTTGTCGAGACTTGTGCCCTGTTTGATCTTATCTAACTGTATCTCTCCGTCGATGATGATCTGTCCGCCTTCTTGTATTACTCGCGAATCCGTGATCTCTAAAACGGGCCATTTTATTTTTAGGCTCGCGACCAGAGACCTAAATTTTATGTAGTTGATCTCCCCGTCGCTGATCCTGACCCTGCCGTTTAACAATGGTTCTTCGACACTGCCGATCGCTGTAAGTTCACCGGTAGTTTTTCCCGCAAGAGAACTTTTGGTATCCCCCAGCATATCGGCGATAGCCCTTAGATCGGCACCGTTAAAAATAAGTTTCATATCGACATTGTAGGGTGCCTCTACTCCGATCTTCCCAAAAAGCAGAAAATTCTCGCCCCATCTTACGCTATTTAAGAACAAAGTTTTTGACTCTGCAGAATACCCGCCGTCTGCGAGAACATTCCAAAACGGCATTTTGTTGACCACCATGTTCTCCATTTTTAAAGAGAACAACGGTTTATATTCGTTCCGTAAATTAAAACTTATGTCCCCGATAAGCTCTATCCCGCGAATATCTACTTTATCGAGCCTAGAATAAAGATTTACGCCGCCGTTCTCATCGATAACGGCCCTTAATTTGGCTATGCCTTTACCCGTGGCCTCTACCGGGGAAAAATCCATATCAAGGGATCTCTTTTTAATATCCAGCACTCCCACGGCTTTCAGGCTGTTATCCCACAAAATATCACAATCATATTTGGCGTCTTCTTTTTTGACAAACGAACCTTTTATTTCTTTCTTTTTTGCGTCGGCAAATAAAACAGGTGCGATCTTACCACTAAAACAAATTTTGTTTTCTTCTCTGAATATTCTTAAAAAACCCTTCACAAAAGGATTTTTATCGCTGAAGTAGATATCTATAAAGTTAAGCGAAGACGCTTGTTTGTCTTTTTTAAAGAACATTTCTTTCAACGCATCCGTTATCCTGTAGGAAATGATCACTTTTGAAATACTAAAAGCGTGATTTTTCCTTTCCCCTGAGCAGAAAACGACGTCCCTTAGGACTATGTCGCTCAAAAATCCGCCTGAGACGCTGCCTATCTCTGCGGATAGGTTATTCCCTAAAAAATCCGTCACCTTCTTTTCCGCGAAGTCTTTTAGCCAATTCGTCTGAAAAAAATTAGCTATGACAAAGAGCGCAAGGATAAACGCTATAGCGAGCAATCTTCTCGGCCTCGAATGATATATAAATCCTCGCATTGTCCCTCGTATTGTATTTCGTATCTCGTCGTTCGGTGTTCGGGTCTTGTTCCTTACCCTTTACTTTTATTCCGCGATCAAAGGTTTTTCTGCAAACCATGAAAAACCGTTTCTATTCAGAGTTGTCTCGAGCGCATACATGGGTGCGCATTTTGAAAAATCTCAAAATCAAAATAATTTAATCAAACGAAAATGTCACCATCGGGCTGTCGGCCACATTTGGATTTGGGATTTTCGTAATTCATTTGTCATTTGGATTTTGTCATTTGTCATTTAACCCTAGAACCTCAGTTATTTCGGAAACACACATGAGTGCGCCTCTACGTTTTTTTTGGATTCCCGCTGAACGCCTCTTTATGCTCGCCTTGGCGCGGGAATGACGCCGGGGTAGCGAACCCCTACTAAACCCTAACCCCGAACCCCAATCGTCCCGCGTCCTTCGTCTATCGTCCTAGTGAGCGCAGCGAGCGATCGTCCCTCATGGGATGTGTCGTTTCCGGTACTACATACCACATACTAAACTTGTCGTCTCCGTCGACACGACACCCATCGTCCCACCATGCGCCTTGCGCTATGCCCCGGTTCGTCCCCATCGGCGCTATTTAACGTTAGAATTCTGCACGGGTTCTTTTCCCGTCTTCTTTACAACGAATTTTAGTTCCACAGCATTTTTCGGACACGTTATCTCTACCGATGATCCTTCCTTCATACCTCCCGACAATATCTCCTCGGCAAGCGGATTCTCTAAATACCGTTGTATCGTTCTTTTCAGAGGGCGCGCTCCAAAAGCTTTATCAAAACCTTTTTCGATCAGAAAATTCTTCGCCAGTGTATCGATCAATAGTTCCATATTTTTCTCTTTTACCCTCTCTTGAACTTCTTTAACCTCGATCTCCACTATGCGTTTGAGATCGTCCCTTGTCAGGGCCCTAAAAACAATAACGTCATCTACCCTGTTCAGGAACTCCGGTTTAAATGTTTTTTTAACTTCTTCAAGAAGCCGTTGTTTCATATCCTGATACGTTTCTTCCTCTTTCCTCGATTGAAAACCGATAGATCCGGACTTTTTCAACAGGTCCGCTCCTATATTCGAGGTCATGATAAGCACGGTATTTTTGAAACTGACCTTCCGGCCGTAAGAATCCGTGAGCCTCCCTTCATCCAGCACCTGAAGTAGCATATTAAAAACATCCGGGTGCGCTTTTTCTATCTCATCGAGAAGCACCACAGAATAAGGACGACGCCTCACTTTTTCGGTAAGCTGTCCACCTTCCTCATACCCCACATATCCCGGAGGCGCTCCGACCAATCTTGAGACATTGAATTTCTCCATATATTCCGACATGTCTATTTGGATAACCGCTTCCTCGTTGCCGAACATAACCTCGGCAAGTTTCTGCGCGAGTAAAGTTTTACCAACCCCCGTGGGCCCCATAAAAATAAAAGTTCCTATGGGCCTATTGGGATCCTTTATCCCAGCGCGAGAACGACGCACGGCATGAGCTATGGCACTTATCGCCTCATCCTGCCCCACAACACGCGCTTTTAAACTCTCCTCGAGTTTTAGATATTTTTCCGATTCTTTTTCTTCGACCCTGATAACGGGAATGCCGGTCCAATTCGAAACGATAGAAGCGATATCTTCATCGGAGACGATCATCTCTTGCTGGCTCTGGCCGTTTTTCCATTCCTTAAGGTTGCCTTCAAGCTCTTCTCTTTTGATCCTTTCCGTATCTCTGAAACGCGCGGCTTTTTCAAAATCCTGATTTTTGACCGCGTCCTCTTTTTCGCGTCTCAATTCCTCGATCTTTTTCTCGGCGGTCTTAAGGTTGTCGGGCATGATAAGCGTTGAAAGCCGCGCCTTTGACCCGGCTTCGTCGATAAGATCGATCGCTTTATCCGGTAAGAACCGTCCGGTGATATATCTGTCGGACATCTTGGCCGCCGCCTCAAGCGCCTTATCCGAAAACTTCACTTTATGGTGCGCCTCGTATTTATCTCTCAGCCCCTTAAGGATCTGTATCGTCTCGTCCACATTCGGCGGGTCCACCACTACCGGCTGAAAGCGCCGCTCGAGAGCGGGATCTTTTTCGATATTTTTGCGATATTCGTCAAGTGTAGTCGCGCCGATGCATTGTATTTCGCCGCGCTGGAGAGCGGGTTTCATCATATTTGACGCGTCGATCGCACCTTCCGCTCCGCCGGCTCCGACCAATGTATGTATCTCATCGATAAAAACGATAACATCGGAACTATTCTTTATTTCTTTCATGATCGCTTTGATGCGTTCCTCGAACTGCCCTCTATATTTTGTGCCGGCTATCATCATCGCCAGATCAAGTATCAAGAGGCGCTTATCTTTAAGAGTTTCGGGGATATCTCCTGTATTTATCCTTTGCGCGAGCCCTTCGACAATGGCTGTTTTTCCCACACCGGCTTCACCGATAAGGACCGGGTTATTCTTTTTTCTGCGGCTGAGTATCTGTATCACGCGCTGTATCTCCTTGTCGCGGCCTATCACAGGGTCAAGTTCATCCTGTTTGGCCATTTCCGTAAGGTCCCTCGCGAAAGAATCCAACGCGGGTGTTTTTGTTTTTTTCTTATTACGCTTGGCATCGACCCCTAGCGCGTATCCGGGAACGCCCGAACCTAAGAGGTTCATAACTTCATCTCTTACCGTTTTAAGGTCCAATCCTTCGTTAATAAGGACTTGGCTTGCCACACCGTCGCCTTCTCTTATGAGCCCTAATAACAGATGCTCCGTTCCGATGTAGTTGTGACCGAGATTCCTCGCTTCGTCCATCGCCAGCTCTATAACTTTCTTGGCCCGAGGTGTAAAAGGAATATCGTTGGCGGCCGCTTTTTCGTGTCCCGGCTGCACAAGTTTTTTGATCGCCGCTCGCATATTATCGAACTCAAGACCAAGGCTCGTCAGTACCGCCGCGGCTACACCTTCCCCCTCTTT
>JAQUNB010000070.1 GCA_028717825.1 Candidatus Omnitrophota bacterium | reverse complement strand
GATTTGACCAGAAGATAGAAGAAATAAAACGAAGAAACATTGTACAGCTCGGCGGAGAACTCGCGCATTTGATAGTTCAGGACCCTGATTATATTGGGAAAGTAAGCAAAGATCTTCTCTATGAGGTAGGAAAAGAGATCAAGCTGAAAAAGGGGGTTATTGAACTAATGAGTATCTTGGCTGAAGGGATTGACGACTATCGTTTCGGTACGTACATAGTATCCGCGGCGCCTAAAGAGTGTATCGAGAGAGCAGTAGAAAAGATCTTTCCTGTTGCCAACATATACGGCACAACTTTCATTTATAAAAATGGCATCGCTCAGGATGTTGAAAGAACTAATGCCGGACATGCGAAAGTAGCCACTCTAGATATGTTAAAACAAAAAGAGAATGTCCCTCGGGATGCCATAGTGTATGTAGGAGATGGGTCAAGCGATGTCCATGTGATGTTACATGTTAAGTCCTACCATGGTTATCCGATAACCGTTTCCCCCGCACCTTATATGGGACACATCTGCCGAAGAAGTGTAATATCCGATAATGTTCTTTCTATACTAGTGCCTATTCTTCAGGACCTCTTAAATTACGATCAGGAAAAAGTCCGGGCATTCTTTGAGAACAAAGGGCATGCGATTTTAGAATGGAATAGAGCTGATACGGAGTGGTTAGATATCGCTTAATCAAAGAGAAGGGGCGTAAAACAGACATGAAAACAAACAAATATCCTATATGCAAGCGGTACGAAGGGAACCCTATCCTGACAGGTAGGGATTTTCCTGCTGAAGCCGATATTAAAAATGTTTTTAATTCCGGCATCGTGAAATACAACGGTTCTTATATTATGGTTTGCCGGGTGGAAAACTCCGCTTTGCTTGATCGTTTTTGGATCGCGGAAAGTACGGACGGTTACCATTTTAAACCGCAGTCAAAACCGGTAGACATGCCCCATAATGATCCGGATTTCAAAGAGTATGCCTGTAGCATGTATTATGATCCGCGTGTGACAAAAATAGGGGACGTATATTACATAGTGCACGCCGCACATTCAGGTCATACTTGCCGGCTAAGTTTGGTGAAGACAGAAGACTTTAAAAAATTCGAATGGATGGGGTTTATTTCCGAAACAGATAACCGCAATGGGGTGCTTTTCCCGGAGAAGATCAACGGATTGTACGCACGGCTTGACCGACCCAATACCGGAGCCGATACCGGGGATATCTGGGTATCATATTCTCCGGATCTTATCTTTTGGGGGAAAAGTAAATGTGTGTTCAGGAACTGGCAGGGTATTCGTTGGGCTTGGACAAAGATCGGACCGGGGGCTACTCCTATTAAAACACCCGAAGGATGGCTTACTATTTTTCATGGCGTACGTAGCCAATGTAAGTCGCATCTTGTCTATCAATTAGGCGTGTGTCTTTTGGAGTTGAATGACCCGTCTAAAGTAAAGGCTATGTCTGAAGATGCGATCTTGATACCCGAAGAACAATACGAACTTGTGGGGCAAACCCCAAGTGTGGTATTTACTTGCGGGGCCGTGACCGAGGATAACGGCGAGATCAAAATTTATTACGGCGGGGCCGATACGGTTCAATGTGTGGCTACTACCAGCTTAAAACGGCTTATTGATGCATGTTATAATCGTTAAGAATATTTCTCGAAGCAATACCGGTGTTCCTGTTATATTTGAGTAGCAGAATAATCTGCAAAAATGAAAAAGAGGAAAAACAATGCAAAAAGATAATGTTGTTAACGGGAAGAAAACTTTACGCGATCATCTTCCGATCTCTACCAAGTTGGCCTATAGTCTTGGTACGGCAGTTGATATGTGGGGTCTCTGGTTATATCCGGCTGTCGCTTTTGCGGTCTTTAATATGTATTTGGGTGTTGAGCCGTGGCTAGTGGGCTTAGCGCTCACATTGATACGAGTCTGGGATGCTCTTATTGATCCTGTGGTAGGATGGCTGTCTGATAATTTGCGTTCCAAGTGGGGCCGCCGGCGGCCTTTTATTTTGATCGCCGGTATTCTGGCAGGACTGTGCCTGCCGGTTTTATTTTTGGTGTCGCCGTCATGGGCGGATATGAAATTCCTTGGTGTGTCTGCGGTTTTTTGGTACATGATGCTGTCCACCATGCTCTATTATCCCATCGTAAGCGCTTTTACCGTACCTTATTACAGCTTAGGCGCGGAAATGTCGCCTGATTATGAAGAACGTACCTCCATAATGTCCTATCGTTGCATGACCCAAAAGGTTTCAGAATTAGGTAATTTTTATGCTTTGAAGTTTACCAACTTGGCTTGGTTCCTTATTCCGGGAACCGCACAAAAGAATACTCTCCGCGGAATGCAGGTGTATACATCAATATTGGGTATAGTAATGGCTATTTTTGCCATAATCATTTTCTTAAGAGTTAAAGAACGTTACTATGAGAGAGTGGTGGTTAAGGTTACTAAGAAAATTTCTGTTTTGAGTGGTTTAGGTGAAACCCTTAGGTGCAAGCCGTTCCGTCAGCTGGTAGTTATGGGCGGTGCTTTTACTTTAGGCACGAGCATGGTGGGGTCACTTGGTTACTATGCCACGGTTTTTTATGTAGCCGGCGGTGACAAAATTATCGGAGATAGCTGGCAGTTTTGGATGGGTGTGGCGTTTATGATCGGCGGTCTTATAGGCGTTCCACTGCATGCGGCTTTGGCGCATCGTATAGGAAAACGCGAAGCGGCGGTAATAGCCTGCTCCATAGGTATATGTGGTTACGGCGGTTCATGGTTCTTATACACGCCGGCGATCCAATGGCTGCAAACTATTGCGTCGGGTTTGATGGGAATGGCTGCGGCATCCCTCTGGATGCTGCATAGTTCCATCGGTGCCGACATTATGGACTACGATGAGCTTAATACCGGGATAAGAAGGGAAGGTTCTTTTACCGCCTGTGGTTCTTATATCCTTAAATTGGGAAATTCATTAGGGTATTATTTTTCCGGTCTTATTTTGACATGGGCGGGTTTTACATGGAAACTCAAGGTACAGGCGCCTGAGACCATATTCTGGATCCGTTCAAGTCTTGCTTTTCTGCCGATCACGGGTCTTATCATTGCTATTATTTTTGTCTTACGCATACCACTGACAAGACAAAAATCCGAGGAAATTCGCAGAAGCCTCGAGGCGCGAAGAGGTACTGTGTAGGTAACTTATTAAAAGCATTATCTTGTTTTAAAAAAGCGGGAGAAAGTAAGATTTCTCTCGCTTTTTTTTAGGTAAATGGTATATGCTAGATACTAGTTGCATACGCTGGACATTACCTAATAAAGGATCTATAATAATAAAAATATTTAAATCGGAGAGAAAATCATGTACAAAAAGATATTATCGGGGATTCTGTCGCTTGTGTGTCTTATTTGTTTTTCATCAGCCGCCATATCTCAAGAACAAATTCAAGAAGCCCAGCAAGGAAAATATGTTGGGACTAAATTCTCAATGACATATCATTTCAAATATTGTCCATGGGTCAAGAAGGCAAAAGCTAAAGATAAAATAATGTTTAAGTCGGTCAAAGAAGCCCGAAAAGCAGGATATCAGGCTTGTCAGCTTTGCAGCCCGCCGATAAAAGATTAAGCGGCAGCCGAAGAGGGTTTAACAATAGAAGATAGATCGGAGTGACTATGAAGAGGTTGATTTTTGTGTTTTTGTTGATGTCAATAATAACCTTACGGGGAGAATGTATGGAAAACGCGATTGTTGTTCTTGAGACCAATCAGGGGAATATCGAAATTGAACTCAAGCCGGAAATAGCTCCTAAGACATGCGAAAATTTTATGGGTCTAGTAGAAAAAGGGTATTATAATGGGACTATCTTTCACAGGGTTATAAAAAATTTCATGATCCAAGGCGGCGATCCTACGGGGACAGGTATGGGAGGGAATTCCATCTGGGGCAGGCCCTTCGAAGATGAGGTCACACCCAAAGTAGGTTTTGACAAAAAGGGGATACTTGCTATGGCAAACTCCGGCCCCAACACCAATGGCAGCCAGTTTTTTATAACAACAGCAGACACTTCGTGGCTGAATATGAAACATACGATCTTTGGTGAAGTTATTTCGGGGTATGAGATTGTCCAGAAAATAGAAAATACTCCTACGGGGCGCGGTGATAAGCCCTTAAAGGACCAGATTATTGTTAAGGCGTATGTAAAAAAGTGAGCGGTCCAAGACGGGAAATACAACTAGAAGCTATCTCTCAAACTCTCTGTGCATTCTTCCCGCATGTTTTTAACGGGAATCCGTTGAAATTTTTATTAGATCCCCGCTTTCCCGCCAGAGGCGGACCAGCCTGCGGCTGGCGCGGGGAGGACAGTGGGGAACGATATTTAAATCAGGAAAGGAAGTGAGCTATGGGAAAAAAAGTGATCATGGCCATTGCGGTTGTCCTGGTAGTATTATTCGCGTTCTCGGTTATGAAAGATGTTTTTGTTAAGGTTGCGATCGAAAAGGGAGCAGAAATAGTTACCGGATTAAAATTGAACATGAGATCCTTAAGCATAGGGATTGTGAGGTCCCGTGTGGATATTAAGGATCTAAAGATCTTTAACCCATTAGGGTACAAAGACAGAGTGATGCTTGATATGCCGGGGATCTATGTTGATTATGATCTGCCGGGGGTTTTTAAAGGGAAGATCCATTTATACGAAGCGAAGATCGATCTGAAACAATTTGTGGTTGTAAAAAATGAAGACGGACAATTGAATCTTAACTCGTTAAAGACCGTACAAGAAGGGAAAGAGCCGAAAGAGGTTAAAGCAAAAGAAAAAGGTAAGGCCCCTGAAATCCGAATTGACAGCTTGGAATTAAAAGTCGGGAAGGTTATTTATAAAGACTATTCCAAAGGCGGCGAGCCTTCTGTCCAAGAGTTCAACATTAATCTTGATGAAAAATATACTAACATAGATAATCCTAACGCGTTGGTGAGCCTTATCGTCTTCAAGGCGCTCGCGAATACGACTATAGCAAAATTGGCTAATTTTGATATGAAATTATTGAAAGGGAATATCGGCGACACTCTTGCGTCCGCTCAGCAAATGACTGCCGGGCTTACGGGAAAAGCACAAGAAGCTTTCGCCGGGGCGACACAGGGAACCGGAAAGACTTTATCAGATACGACCGCGACACTGCAGAAAACAACACAAGGTCTGACTGAAGCGATCGGGAACCCTTTTGGGGAGAAAAAGAAATAGTATGGTTTCTAAAAATAGTTATGAGCGTTAACGGTTTGAAACCGTTCTCTACAGTGTGTCGTACAAAATTGTAGGGGACAGGCATGCCTGTTCCCTACCTCTGCGAAAGATATAATGCTTTATCGCGTGGGGATGTCCCCGGCAATGACGACATGGGTATTTATGAGATAGATTCTAGTTGTTCGCTAAAATGATTTTTATGAAAAAAGTGATATTTTCTCTGTTTCTTCTGTTTACATGTGCTTCTGCGTATGGCGAAAATTGGTATGCAGTAAGTAAATATGATGTTTTTGATGAGAAAGGCGATAAGACTTCTCTTCGGACGGTTACCAAAGTGCGGGATCAGGATACTTGTTACAAGACTATGGTTGATCTCGCCGATATTAATCTAAACAACATCAAATGGGTGAACGCCGAGTGTATCTCGGGATATGAATACGATGTAGCTCTTGAAAGTGTTTTTAATAAAAAAGATGCCCCGGGTGTTTATATTTATTATGTGGATAAGGCGGGGCATAAAACTATAGCCGATTTTCCTGATACGCCGAATGAGGCGTGTGTGAAAATAGCCAAAAACTTGGCACTGCAAATGGAAGCGAAGGGCAGTAGCGAAGTCCAGATAATCTTTCCTGTGAACTTTCAACTACCGGAACAAAAGGAAAGCCCGCAAAAGGCCAAGACAGAAGATCTCTTTACCATCGGAGCGACAAAGGACGATGTCCGCAGGATACAGGGAGAACCCACCAGCGTTGTCGGCGAAATATGGTTTTACGGATATGATTATGCGGGGTTCGATGAGGCGGGCAACGTGAATGATCTTAGCAATATCCTCGGAAATCTCAAGATAAAATAATGATCTTTATGTAAAAAATAAAAAAGGCATGGATGTTAAACCCATGCCTTTTTTATTAAATTTCAGGAACGCTTATTGTTTTTTAGCGTCGATCTTGGCCCACTGCTGTCTCAAACGGGAAATACGTCTCGACGCGTTGTTCTTCTTGATCTTTTTGGTCTTTACGGCGCGATACAATTTGGATTCAAATTCTTTCAGGACCGCATCCGCCTCTTGTTTTTTCTTGGATTCTATAAGAAGGTTCGCCTTTTTTGCGACCGTCCTGAGCTCAGAAATGATCGTCTTGTTCCTCATGTACCTTTTTTTTGTTTGTCTTATCCCTT
>JAQUNB010000069.1 GCA_028717825.1 Candidatus Omnitrophota bacterium | reverse complement strand
GATCGGAACTGGTCGGTAATATAATCGGCGGCCTCGTTCAGACGAGAGTAATTACGTATGTTACGTTCTCCTATCTCGTGGGCCAGCTTATATACGTGTTTTTTTAATCTTTCAGGCGTCGTGTCTGTGCTCGTTGCATTTTCTCTTATAGTGTATGCATTATTTTTCATAAAAGTTTTATTGTTGTCCGGTGTTATTGTTATTAGCGGGGGCAACGGGTCCCGGGACGGGTTCCGTGACATCTTCGTCAAGCGAGATTATCTCTACTTGAGGCGAGCTTACACTGCTCTCTAGTCCTCTATATTTTAGCCATTCGAATATCGGTTCAGAAGAATGCCAGACATATGCTTTTGGTAAAAATGTTTTTACAAAATTAAGCAGTCCAAGCTGAGGATCGAAGGCCAGCTTGTACGCGTTCCTTGTCCGGCCGTTTATTTCTATCGGCTCTGTACCGATCACCTTAAGCTCAATGTTATATAACGCGGGTTCCGGACTTATTACCTGCATCTCTTTACGGGTTATGCCGTTCTCAATGAACTTCTGGACGTATAGTCCTTGAAGCAGACGGTTTATTATCTCTTTAGAAAAGGCGAATTCTTTTGTTGAGGTAGTGTTTTCTATAAGATCTTTGTGTGTGCATATAACTATCTTTTTTGTATAGTCGAAATCCTGTTTGTTTACGACGATCAGCTTGCCCGATTGGTCAAAAATTTGCTGATCCATGTTCAATGGCTTGACGCTCTCTTTGTTCCGCTCAAAATCTGTTCGTGCCACCCAAGATATGTTGCCGTCAAAACCGGAATACTGACCGTTCATCTTTTCGACTATGCTGTAGACGTTACCTTCTTTGTGCCGTATTTCGACCGAGGCTTGCCACCTTTGTTTGCCTTTAAGGTCTGTACACACATAAGAGGACCTATAGGCATCGCCTTCGAACCCGGCATGGGAGGCATTCGCGTTATAAAATAATGAGAAGAGAAACGCAAAAAGGCAGAGTACTGAATTTTTTTTAATAAAAGGTTTTTTTATCATTACCATATTATATCATTTGCTCTGGATTTTGGATAGCAGTTCTGTTTTTAATAGGGAAATGGGATGAATAATTAAAAAGAGATCTCACCGGCGGGATGGGGTTCCCAAAAGTTCCGGTCGATAACCATTTTCGTGCCCTTTATTTTCTCATCGGGATTTGCTGTTTTAAGATAGGTTATAGGTGATCCGTCAGCCGGCAACCGTTCGCGCAAGCAGCGTAAAATAATTAACCAGCAAATCCACTCACGCTGTTTTTACAACCTTTATTAAACCGAATTAGGAACGTTTGAAAATCGATAATCGACAATCGACCGCGATCTCGAATCGAAAATCTATTTGCTATTTTCTTCTATTGTCGATTTTCGATTCTCGATTGCTCTCTTTTTTGGCTTTGCCAAAAAAACTGGCTCGCTAATTATGCTCTGCTTCGCCATCTGATTCGTTGGCCGAGGTATGGCTACGCAAAAGCATTCTACTTCACATACATGATATTGTATTTAATTTATACGAAGCCCTGCGAAGCCTCTTATGGTTAGTGCATTGATTGCAGAGCAGGGTCCGTTTTTTTTCGGTCATTTTTGGATCGAATTTTCGTAACTCTTCACATCACGAATTGATACAAAATGTCCACCCCAATCAAGCGGACATTACCAAATTTAACCCCCTGAAACACATTTGGATTTTCTAAGCCTAGAATATATATGTTGCGACAACGCTCATCGCTGTTTCGTCCACAAACCTGCCTTCTACGTTCAATTTAAAGCTATCTCTAAACTTCCAATCTATGCCAGTAAATACACCAATATTATAATCGGCATCAAATATTAAATTATCCCAGCGCCTTGGATCGCTAGGGTTTTTCTGACTCAATCTCAAATCAGAATACCTTCCGCCCGCATACAGCGCAAAGTCCGATATTCTTTTAGCAATGTAAGGAGCTGCATGCCACTCTTGGATCCAGCAATCATAATATTTCGCGGTAGTAACAGTTCCCGAAGGTATACTGGTAGCACTAAAATCTAACTCATGGTCTGATGTCAGATATTGCGCGTCACAACCGACAATCCATCCATCCTTTAACTCATAAGCCAATTTAAAGCCTCCACCATAAAGAAAAGCGTTCCTTGCTAATAGTTTTTCCTCAACTTTCTTGGTATCTCCTATAAAAACATCTCCCTTTAAACTATAATTCGCAATTCCTAATTTTATATAGATATCCATAGTTTTAAACAGGCCATAAGAAATCTTGCCGGCAAGGTTATACCCTTTGTCTATCCTGAAATTTAGCGGCCTGTCATTTTCATGTCCGGATGGGCGTGCCGCTTTTATAAAATCCAGGTCTCTGTCAAAGATATAATCCCATTCTACTGCTGTTGCAACCTTTCCTTGCCCCTGCGTTTCCGGACTTCCCACGCTGGAAGCTCTGGCATGAACCGTCGTCATAACTACCATGACTATCAAAACAAATGTTATATATCTCTTCATATGGGTAACATTATACCATAATCAACAATATTTTGAGTTTAAGGGGCATCTCCGCTTAGGTCGGGCGATCAAATTCAGCGAGGGGGCGCTCTCTCCGTATACAGCCCAGAAGGAATTTGCTGGGGGATGGGATTTGGCGCCGCCGTCAAAACCACTCGTGCTGTTCCCGCAACATTTATTAAACAGGATAGGAACCGCTTGAAAATCGATAATCGAAAATCGATGATTGACCGCAATCTCGAATCGAAAATCTATTTGCTATTTTCTTCTATTGTCGATTTTCGATTCTCGATTGCTCTCTTTTTTGGCTTTGCCAAAAAAACTGGGGTGAGCGATGGGATTTGGTGCCTTCGTAAAGCCCTATCGCGCTGTTTTCACAACCTTTATTAAACCGAGTTAGGAACGTTTGAAAATCGATAATCGACAATCGATCGCAATCTCGAATCGAAGATCTATTTGCTATTTTCTTCTATTGTCGATTTTCGATTCTCGATTGCTCTGTTTTTTTGGCTTTGCCAAAAAAACTGGGGTGAGCGATGGGATTTGAACCCACGACAACCTGAGCCACAGTCAGGAGCTCTATCCAGCTGAGCTACGCTCACCACGCATGTGTTAATTTTGGGGGATACTCATTCTATGTAGTTATTAACATTAAGTCAACCAAAAACACAGTATACGATAGATAGAATACATGGGATTATCCGGGGATACAAATAAATTATACTTTTCCTCTATCAGAGGGTATAATTTATGAAAAGAGCCTGACGTGTTGGGAAAAAGGGGGCAGATGCAATACCTTAAATTTACTAAATTTATCTATATAACGCTTCTGGTGTTTTTCTTGCTGGGGGGCAGTAAAGCTTCCGCTGATGTTGTTTATATGAGAACCGGTGCAAAATATGAGGGACTGATCATAGATGCGGACGAGAATGAGATCCTGTTCAAGGCGCGGAACGACGGGAAATATTTCATAGGGTCGTTTTACAAAAAAGATATCGAAAATCTGGAACTGGCTCCTTATAATTTTCCTGAAAAAGCTACTATGTTCGATGAACTTATCTTTGAAAAGGGCGCTGATCTGGAAGGTAGAGTAGAGATAGAAACACCCGACGCCGTTTATTTTTCGCTACATTTAAAAGGCGGTGTTGGGATAGTTGAGATAAAAAGGAGCTCAATACTCGGGATCGAAGGGGCGTATGGCTTAAGGAACAACATGGCAAAAACATATTTCAGGTCCCTTTATTTTTTATATGACGCCAAGCAGTCTTTGCAGCGGGCCATAAAAGAAAGAAAAATTTCTGCGTTCACCAAAAGCCCGTCGTCAGGGCTGGATAATGCGTCGGGCACGGACCAGTTGGATAATATTGTTGCGGGGAGAAAAGTATTTCTTCCAAGATCGCTGAAAAATTTTTTAGGAGAAAAATATTCGCTCACAAAAGACCAGCAGTATGAATTGGGTGTGAAAGGGAAATATTTGGTTCTTGGTATGGACAAAGAGCAGATAAAAGCGGTATTGGGCGACCCCGGAGAGAGGGAAAACGGCAAAGTTAAGGAATATTGGGTATATCCTAACGGCGTCACTGTTGTCCTGTTCAAGGATAAACTTGTAGGGTATACGAAGAAAAACAGAAAAAAGATATTGGAAGACGTGAACAAGTTTTACGGCGATAAAATTATCATCGCGAGTTATTAGAAAACATTTCATATGACCCTTAGCGCTAACAGAAAATTGATCCGGGAAATAGAGGATGCCCTCTCCGCAAAGGTCCCTATCCATTTAGGCGTGAATAAGGAATATCAGCTTGTAAGGCTCGTCTATGAGATCTGTAAGAACAAAAATCTCACCAGTAAAGAGGCTTTTGATCTTATTAATATCGATAATTTAGTGGATCAAGGCAAGGGCAAACTATTCGTCCGAATCAAAGAGGCGCTTTTTTGTGTAAGGTATCCTTCTCTCTTGTCCGGAGACGATGTGCGTCTTATGCCGTTCATAAAAAGCCATGTCGATAGGGAATGTACTTCTTGGGATCTTACTATAAAACCCAAAAGGATCTTTTTACAAAAAGAAGCCAAGGGGTATAAATGGACAAGCGATTTTTTGGCGAATTTTGTACGAACGGAGATAATCGAAATAAAAGATCTAAAGGAAGGATTCAACCACCTTGCCGAAAAAGACCCCATTACCTTATACAATGAAAGGCGTGAAAATGTTTTCATCGTCAAGAATAAGACGGCATTTATAAAAAAATGCCCCTGCACCAAGAACGTTAAAAAATGCAACTATTGGATCCTCAATATCGGGTTTGGCTGCCCCATGGATTGTTCGTATTGTTATCTGGAGATGTACAGTAATTCACCGGGGCTCATCTTTACCGCCAACATAGAGGATTATTACCAAGAAATAGAGGAACTGAACAACAAATTGACCGGCCGGATACGTATCGGCACCGGCGAGTTTACGGATTCGTTATACTTGGATAAATTCACTAAGTATTCATCATATCTTGTCCCGTTTTTCAAGGATAAGGATAAACTCATCCTTGAATTAAAAACAAAAACCGTCAATATAGAAAATGTGCTGAAAGAGCCTAGCCACAAGAATTGTGTAGTGTCATGGTCGATGAATACCCGAAGCATGGCATCAAAATACGAAAGGGGCGGCGCGCCGATAGAAGACAGGATAAATGCCGCCAGACAAGTTGCGAAGAAAGGTTTCAAAATAGGTTTTCACTTCGATCCTTTGATATTTTATGAAGCTTGGAGAAAAGAATATCAGGAACTGGTGGAGGAGATATTTTCTTTTGACGAAATAAAAGAGAACGTTGAGTGGATAAGCCTCGGGGCGCTACGATATACCCCCGGGCTTAAGGAGATAGCCGAGACAAGATTCGCGGATAACGATTTATACTACGCGGGCGAGTTTTTTACGGGCGCGGACGGGAAACTCAGATATCCGGAGAAACTCAGGATCGAAATGTACAATAACATGATCGACCGGATAAGGAAGTTTAATAAAACATGCTGGATATACCTTTGTATGGAGCCGGAAGAGGTGTGGAAAGAGACCCTGCTTAGTAAAAGCGACCACCAGAGGTGTTTCGGGCTATAGGAACTATTTTTGAACACCCTGTGTGTCATTCCCGCGAAAGCGGGAATCTATAATTGTTTTTATTGGATGCTTGCTTTTGCAGGCATGACGGAGTGACTTTGCTAAGACAAGGCTGTTAAATTTTACTTGAGGCTATCTCATGGATACCCATGTTGTCATTGCGAGGAGCGTTCTATGCGAGGAAGCAATCCCGTTCTTCCGCGGAAGAACGGGATTGCTTCGCGAAGAACGTTTGCAATGACACCGTTTTGTATTTATGAGATGGCTTCTAATCAAGAGAGGTGAAATAATGTTAAAAAGAACAAAGAGAGTGCTGGCAGTTTCTTTATTTGTATTTTGTTTTTTTCTTATTGAGGGGGTGAAAGCCATGCCGAATAATACGGAAATAAAATTGCCGGAGCCTGTTAGAAAAGGGACATGTTCCGTAGAAGAAGCGATACAAAAACGTAAATCTGTCAGGGATTTTTCCGACAGATCCCTGACGATGGAAGAAGTTTCAAAAATTTTATGGGCGGCGGGCGGAATAACCGTTGATGGTGTTACAGGCCCTACTCGCGCGTATCCGTCCGCGGGGGCTTTGTATCCGCATGAAATATATCTTGTCGCGGGTAAAGTGAATTCTCTTGAAGCGGGGATCTACCGTTATAATTGGCAGGACAACTCTTTAGTCCTGATCAAAAAAGGCGATGCCAGAGCGGCGTTGAGCGCCGCGGCAGCGGGGCAGGGCATGATAATAGAGGCGCCTATAACTTTGGTCGTTACTGCTTCCGTCGCAAAAGTT
>JAQUNB010000068.1 GCA_028717825.1 Candidatus Omnitrophota bacterium | reverse complement strand
TTATTTGCTTTGCCCTTGTCCGGAGCTTCCCTCACATAAACTTTTATTAACCCATCTTTTTCGATTATTTCTTCGCGTGAGGCTTTTGGGACCACTTTTATACTTATCTTCATTTTTCTAACTGCTTATCCTATAGGCTAACTGATAAAGGATATTAACGATAAAATTCCTAAGAAAAGCAAGCACCAAAAACGCAATGATCGGGGAAAAATCGATACCGCCGACCCGTAGCGGCAGTTTTTTGAACGGCCATAAAATAGGATCACTTACACGATAAATTATCTGGACTATCTCATTATAGGGATCCGCGTTGACCCACGACAGGATTATCCTTATGACCAGAATAAAGTATAAAATATTAAAGACAAGTGATACAAGTAACGCAAGGCTCTGTAAAAGTTCGCTTACGACAAACATGTTTACCCCCGTGAAAGTTCTTTTGACCGTTTTTTAGCTTGGTGTATAGCCTTTTTTATAAGGGCTCTTTTCCCTCCCTCATTGAAAACTTTAAGGGCCTCCTCCGTGGTACCGCCCTTCGACGCGACTTTATGGATAAGAGAGCCGGCCCTATGGGCGGTATGTCTTAAGATAACGGATGCGCCATATAAAGTCTGGATCACAAGTTCATCGCTTGCCTTTTTGTCGAATCCATGTTCCCTAGCGGCCTCTATCATGGAATCCGCCAGATAAAATAAATAGGCGGGTCCGCTTCCCGCTAAAGCCGTCACCGCATCCATTTTGTTTTCCTTTACTTCGATCACCTTGCCTATAGAACCAAAAATATTTTTGATAAAGGATTTCCTCGGGACCTTGCCGTTATATGAGATACACGTCATACTTTCGGAAACGATCGCACCCAGATTCGGCATAACCCTTGCGACCGGAAGTTTTTTACCGAATTTTTGAACTATTGTATTAATACTTACCCCGGCCATGATCGATATAACCGTAGTTCCGGGTCTAACCGCATTAGAGATCTCTTTTGAAAAAGTTGAAAATTCCTGAGGTTTTATGGCAATAAGCAAAAAATCCGCTTCTTTGAGCATTTCGAACACATTTTTTACCGGACAGGCGGTTTTTTTCGACAGAGAACGCGCCTTTTCAGCACATTTATCGTTCAAACATATATTCTTAGGCGATAATATATGTTTATCAACTATACCTTTAACTATAGCTGATCCCATATTTCCACACCCTATTACCCCAAGAACGACCTTACCCATATTCCACCCTGTTTTTGGCTTTAACCCGGATTCTGGCGACGTAAAATCTGGGTTAAAGGTATCATATAATCGTGAGGATGTCAATATTGTTGGGGGTGAACGTTTTACCGATGGTATTTGGCGGATAATGAACCATAGATACAGGCTTGTAGGACGACGAGTGAGGAATGGATATTCGGTATATGAGAGTTAGAATTGAATGACAAATAACAAAATCCAAATGACAAATAAAATTCAAAATCCAAATACCAAAAACTAGGTAAAAATCTTTAGTTTCATTTTTTATGATTTGACATTTGGTATCAAATTGTCATTTGAGCTTTGACATTTGTCATCAACTCGCCATATACTAAATGCTATATGCCATATGCGATAACGAGATACGCAACACGAGTCACTAGACACAAGTCACTAGTCACGATACAACTAGAAATACTTATCGAAAAAGTTAACGGCCCGGTTTATGGCCTGCTGGAAGACATTCCCGTCTGAATAGAGCTCTCGCCTCTCTTTTTGAAGATGGTCAAGCACTCCCAGTAACCCGGTATATTTGATATCTCCTTCGTTCGCCTTTTCAGACGAGGAATGACGTGAAGTCCCGATTATAACTTCCATGTTAAGCGCCTTTTCTAAGAACTCAACCAACCCATCAATAAGCACACCGCTACCAACTATAACGACCTTTTTGACCTTATCCCACCCGGATAGGGCTCTCATGTTGGTTAAAAGTTCTTCCACGCTGCGCGTGTCCAGAGCTTCCCCTGCTAAGAATATGCTTGAGCCGGCTGAAAAAACCATGCAATCACTTAATACATTATTAGAAAAAACCATCGCTTCCGTAAGATCGTCGCTGATATTTAAAAGCGCCGCCCCATCAGTCTTGTCCTCAACCGTTAAAAATCTATACGATAAGGCAAGGCTCGATAGGACAAAACCCGCGGGCATAAAACCGGCCCCTATAATGCATCTTGAAATATTGCGCACAAGAGATGAACTTATGGCCACAATTTTTATTTTTACACCCAACTTAACAGCTTCAAGGTTCAATGGGCTTTTTATACCTTCTTCCCCGTCTATGGAATAATCGCACACCACTTTATGCAGCACCTCTTTATCCAGAGGAAGCTTTATTGTTGAAGCGATCTCGACGGCTTTACGCAGGTCTTTATTGCTTATCTCCCTGCCATATTTAGAAAGGAGTAAGACCCCCGAAGACGGTATAATGTCGACTGTAGGAGAGCTCACGCTTACAAAAACATCCTTAAACCGTTTCTTTGTCCTATTTTGAAGCTCTCTCAGGACTTCTTCGATAGAGTCGGTAGCTAGGACCGAATCTACGATCACGCCTTTCCTGATCCCTTTCGATGTTACGGAACAGGTTCCTTCTATACTAAAGGCATTGTTCTTCTGCCATTTTGCCAGAACAGCGCTAACACTGGCGGCATCGGCATCAAGTACGGCAAAGTAGTTACTCATTCTTATACCTTTCAGCTAAATGGTTCTGCCCAAGCAAAATTATTATTTTGGGGCCATAGTGACCTCATTGAACCGAAGGTCGATATATTTCATCTCATTCAAATTTACATTCGGATCGTATAATATCTCTTTGAGAGTGTCCATTTTCTTTGTAAAATCATCTGCGCCCATCTTTATCTGAACTCCTGCAACCCCTAACAAAATATCATTTTTGTCAGCCGAATTTATATACTCGATCCTAGCCTTATCTCTCGGGATCTTCTGGTTATATGCCGTTAAAATAGCAAGCGACGTATTTAACGACTTTATCGTAAGTTTCTGTCCCTTTACGGGACGGTTCACCACAAAGTTTACGCCTTGGATCACGGGTAAGCTCTTGGGTTTATACCCGATTTCCAGTACATATCCCTCGGGGTCCACAAGCACCCCTCCGAGTGAATCAATCACAGCGATTGGTTCGCGATAGATGAGATTCACCTCTATGGTGTCGGGTAGTCTTCTCTTTACCTCGATCTTTTTAAGCTGCAGATATTTGCTCGCTATCGATCGTTCCAGTGTTTTAAGGTCCACAGTAAATATATCACGCCCGAGGTATTGTTTTTTTATCTCTTTTTCTCCGGCAGTAAAAGAATAGACACCGTCCTTATTGATCACAACTTCCCTTACCTTGAAAAATTCGCTCTGGAGAAAAAAATGTCTCAGTCCAAAAAATGTTCCCGCCAAAATAATTATAAGGATAAAGAGGGGAAGTTTTCTGCCCAAGAAGGAACCGCCCCCATTTTCTTGTGATGAAAATTTTTTTCTTTTGCTGATTCTTTTTTTTGCCATTTTTTAGTTTTTCCTGTCCTTCTCTTTTACCACGATCATTTATCGGCTAAAGCACCGGTGAGCATTCTAATACACAGTTCGGAAAAATCTATACCTGCGGCTTTTGCCGCCATAGGCAAGAGGCTCCGCTCAGTAAGCCCCGGTATCGTGTTCACTTCTAAAAGATAGATCTTTCCGTCGCCGGAAACGATCATATCAACGCGTGAAAAATCCCTGCAACCCAATGCTTGGTGCGCCTTAAGTCCGATCTTTTGTGCCTCAAGATATATATCCCTGTCTAATTTCGCGGGGACGATATACCGGGTATCTTTGGCCTCATATTTGGCATTAAAATCATATACGCCCCTTGCTGTTACTATTTCGACCACCGGCAAAAAATTTTCATTTAGGATCCCCACTGTGATCTCCCTGCCGGAGATAAACTCCTCGATCAATACGTCTTTTCCGAAACGCAAGGCCTCTTTTACCGCGTCTGCCAGTTTGTCCCTATTATCCACGATCGAAAGCCCTATACTTGAACCTTCGTATCGCGGTTTTACCACACACGGCAGTGCAACAGTTGTTTTCGCCAGATCTTCCTCTGTTCTTACAACACAATATTCAGGGATCAAAAGACCGTTTTTCATAAATATCTTTTTGGATTCTATTTTGTCCAGCGCGCGTTTCGAGGAGCTCGGGTCCGACCCCGTGTACGGCATATTTTCTTTCTCCAACATCGCCTGTATAGCCCCGTCCTCACCGAATTTGCCGTGCAGTGAAATAAAGGCCAGATTGAAATCTGCACGTTCTATTACGGGAGAAAAATCCTCATCACTGATGTCAACAAGTTTAGCATTTAACCCAACATCGTTAAGCGCGTTAAAAACGGCCCGACCGCTCCTTAAACTAATCTCGCGTTCGCTGGAGACACCTCCGGCAAGAACGCCTATTTTATAAGGCTTAAGTTTTTCAAGAAGTTTTTTAAGCATATGGTTTCCCTGTTATTTTCACTTTAATTATACCGTTTAAAGCTTGAGTTTATATTATTTCTATCTCGGTTTCAAGCTTTACGGCAAATTTTTCTTCGACTTTTTCCCTAACGTGTTTGATCAAGTTTATCACGTCTTTTGCATTCGCACATTTTCTATTCACGATAAAATTCGCGTGTTTTTCCGAGACATACGCATCCCCAAAAGCCGCGCCTTTTAGTCCCGCCTTATCGATCAGCTCCCCGCTCGATCTTTTCCCATCCGAGAAATTTTTAAAAACGCATCCTAAAGTATTTTTCTCCAAAGGCTGTTTCGCTAATTTTTCTGTAAAATATTCCCGTGCCCGTTCTTTTATCACGGCGGGTCTGTCTTTACCTAAACTAAAAACCGCTTCCACTATCACGGCGCCTTTGTCTATGGATGAATATCTATATCCGAATTTAATATCCTTTTTTCCGACACTCTCCACCTTGCCGTTTTTCAGGAGGAGCTTTACGCTCTCCAAATAGTCGCTTATCGCGCACTTGTGCGAGGCATTTATCCTAAGCGCTCCGCCTAGTGTCGCGGGTATACCAACCATGCCTTCAAAGCCAGAAAGGCTGTTCTCTGAGCAGTAGGATATGATCTCACTTAATTTCGCTCCGGCACCCGCAGTCAGCTTAAGTCCGCAAGAAGAGACCCCCCGGAAGTTTTTATTCGAAAGGCTGACCACCGCTCTATTTACACCCTCATCCGGGATAAGAACATTGCTTCCATTGCCGATAACAAAAACGGCTATGCCGGTATGCTCTAGAAATTCCCGCATTTCTCGCAGTTCTTCTAACGAAACAGGTTCATGCCAAAGAAGAGCGGAACCGCCTACCATGATCGTCGTATGACTTTTAAGCGAATGATCAAAATAGACCTTACTTTTATATTTTGACGATATTTCTTTTATTTTTTTCAGGGATCTATCATCTAGCATAGCTGCCTTCTAACCAGTTAAGCCCTTTTCTCGCGGATCTTTTTTACCAGCTCCCCCGAGATCTCGCGTATATCACCCGCACCGAGCAAAAGGATCGTATCGTTATCTTTCACGATACCGGCCACCATCTCCGGGATGCGTTCCTTCTCCACCATATAAACCCCTTCGAATCTCGCCTTATCGATCAGGTCATATATACCCGCGGTCCCAACTTTTTCGATCACGTCTTCATTTGCCGAATACACGCCGGTAAGTATCAATACATCCGAAGAATAGAAACACTTTGAAAATTCCGACATCAGGTCTTTTGTCCGGGAATATCGATGTGGCTGGAATATCGACACTATCCTGCCGGAGGAATAATCCTTTGCCGCCTTGATGACGGAGCTCAATTCCGTAGGATGGTGCGCATAATCTTCCCTTATCTCGATGCTCCCGATCCTGTCAACGAGCTCAAACCTGCGTTTTGCCCCGGTAAACGTTTTCACCGCATCGACTACCGCCCTCAGATCGAACCCAGCCTCCATACATACCGCCATCGCCGCGAGGATATTCATTAAATTATACCGGCCGATAAGCGGCGACGATACTTTTCCCAGATTACGACCGCGAAAAACAAGTTCGAAATTTATGCCTCTTTCAAAACCAAAATTTTTACACGTAACATCAAAGTCGCCGTTAAGCCCAAAGGTTATCTTTTTGACCGGTGCGTCTTTGGCAACATCCCTCAAGACGGAGTCTTCACCGTTTACCACCAAAAAACCGCCGGGTGATATCTTCGAGATAAATTCTTTGTATGCCTTAAGAACATTTTCCATTGTACCGTAATGCTCCAAATGTTCTCTCTCGATATTCGTAACTACGGCGCATTTTGAATGTAAATATCTAAAATGACCGTCGCTCTCGTCGACTTCGGCGATAATGAGAGGCCCGCTGCCGACTTTCGCGTTACCGCTAAATGTCTTAACCTCTCCGCCTAAT
>JAQUNB010000067.1 GCA_028717825.1 Candidatus Omnitrophota bacterium | reverse complement strand
CCATAAAAACTTTTTTACTCCTTGTCTAAAACCCTAGCTTCTCCTATGAATAGATTCCTGTCCTCGTTCTTTTTCTTATTTGTTTTATCATTGGTAAATGTTACACTCAATACTTTTATCCCGCCCGAGGTTTCCACCTCAAAAGCATAGTCTTGCCACTCGGTATTTTTAACATAAGACTCACCGATCTCTTGGCCGTCCAGCTCCACTATCATATACGGAAAAGTCCCATCCGCAGGGGTACCTTTAGCTGAGATCATAATCACGGCTTTTCCCCGCGGCATACTGATGGCAGCGTCAATTGTCCCGTTCCAGCACATATCCCCGTTTGTGAACGTGTATCTCTCATCCGTATCCTCACCACACCACCCGTTACGACTGATGCGATCGCTAATATCCGTATTTTCTTTACCTCTTTCTTTAAAACGCTCTACCATCGATTCCTTATCCTCTATTATCTGCCTCGACTTTTCAGGATCCTCTTTGGCCAGAAGCGTCTGTCTTTTTGAAGCAACTTCTCCGCGGAGCTGCCATAGATCCTTGTCTTGAATAAAATAATAAAGCGTATTGTAGCACCTAAAATTCTCGGGTGTTACGTTCACGCATAGGCTACTGTCACCGGTATAATAAATTATCTCCGGGTAAACGTATCTACCGTAATCGGGCCTTCTTTTCATCACATACCTCAACCGGGAAAGCGCGAAATCTCTCTCTTCTTTCGACAGATGTTTCCAGATCGTTAACATACTATGCCCGATAAGATAGTTCAGTTTAAAATTATACTTGTCGCGTTCTATGGACTTACTAAAAGGATCAAATATCTGTTTTACCGCATTTTGCGGGGTCAACAGGTCCCTTTCAAGCATATCCAGCTTTACTTCGCCGAAAATATATCGGTACTCGGCATGCCTCGGATTCAGCTTAATAGCCTTCGCGCACAAATCATTTATAGGATCAAAATATGATCTTTGGTCTTCTTGCGGGATATTTTTTCTCAAAAGGAATTCGGCCTTCTTTGCATAAGGTTCCGCACTAGAGGGATCAATAAATATAGCCGTCTGATACATCTTTTCCGCCGCATTTATCTCTCCGGCGCTTTCCAGCTCCTTGGCCCGCGTAAGGGCCGTGTCGGACAGGAAAAAAGAAAGGGCCAGCCCTTCGAGAATAATATAGAAAAAGACGCAAGTTATATTAATAAGAATTTTTTTCATATTTTTACGGGGGGAACAGGTACACGTCTAACTTTTTTTATGGTTCTTTAGCCAAAATACAAATACATAAACGACAAAGAAAAAACCGTCGATCATATATCTTTTAAAAAGACGTCCGGGCTCTATGATCAATCTACCCAGCCACTCAAGATGAATCTTTCTCATCCATAATGGCGCGCGTTTTACTCTTCCTGATAAAAGGTCCAAAAGCGCACCGACCCCCAAACACACTCCGGCATTAATGTGTTCCCTGTTCTTGTATATCCATTTCTCCTGAAGCGGCACGCCCCTTGCAACAAAAACCGCGTCGGCACCGGAATTATTGATCTTTTCGACAACTTCCTCATCCTCTTTAAAATATCCGTTATGGGTTCCGACGATCTTAAGTCCTGGAATTTTTTTCAGTATGTTCTTGGCCGCTTTTTCCGCGACACCGTACGCGCCACCGAGAAAGAACACCTTATAGCCTTCCTTAGCCAGTTTTTCCATCAGGATCGGGCAAAAATCCGTCCCTATACAGTTCGCTTTCATTTCTCCTCCGAACAGCCTCGTCGTAAGCTGGACACCTATCCCGTCAGGCAGGACCAGATCAGCCTTATCAAGAATATCGGCATATATTTTATCGCTTTTGGTTTTATACAGACAGTCGGCGTTCAAAAAGAAAACATTCGCTTTTTTCCCGACCTTAAGAAACCCTACTATTCTATCGACCCCTTCTTCTCTGGTTAAATTATCATATCTTACGTTAAGGATGATCATACCGTCTCCATTATCCTACTTAAAAGTCCTTCGAATATACTCAAAAAATGGGTTCAATACATTTTGCGGTGTATAATTTTTGATCGCGCTTGCGCAATTTCCCTGAGTATAACTTCCAGCGTTATTAAGCACCTTGGCAAGCTCCCGTGCGATCGTCTTAGGAGAAAAATCCTCAACGACTTCTCCCGAAAACCCGTTTATAACGACTCTCTTTACTTCCCCTACGCTGGTGCTGACCACAGGGATCCCACACGCCAAGGCCTCAAGCACACATATAGGCATACCTTCAAAATTGCTTGTTAATAAAAATACATCAGAGGCCCTGTACAGCTGCATAAGGCGCCTCTGCTCGATGTCACCTAAAAAGATAACACTTTTTTCAAGCGCCAGTTTTTTTACATATTCTTCGGTCGATTTCCGGAGCCCACCCCCGCCGATAACAACAAATAAAGAATTTTCGTCATGACGGTGATACTCATTAAAAGAATCGATCAACCTTAAGGGCGCTTTCTGCTCCTGCAGCCTTCCCACATAAAGGATCCATTTCTTTTCACACACAAGTGCCCCATCAATTGCACGGAGCTTTTTTTTGATCTCCGTTTTAGGCTCTCCTGACGGACAAAAAAGCTTGTCATCTACCCACGTTGGTAAAAAGTAAAATTTGTTCTTATTTTTTGGATATTTTTTCTTATAAAAATCTAAAGTATTAGTGCTTACGGTATACACCCTGTCAACAAAAGTGAAGATATACCGTTCGACCATGAAGTAAAAAGCCGGAAAAGCGCTCCACACTATGCCGCTATTTCTATTCATGATCTGCCGCGCTATATCGTTATGTACCATCAGTATCTTCGGGGCTTTAACATGTTTAAACAAAACAGCCGGCTCGATCCTGTTAAAAAAAATTATCCTTTCGGAATAATCAAGCCTTCTGAACATCAGGGTCCACGTGAATCGTAGAGATAGCGGTATTCTCGTCCTTCTATTTTCATCTTTTTCACAGAAAACAGGGAAAAATGAAAAATCCCTTCCTTCTATGTTCAAGCTCTGCCATTTTCCGGCAGGCCGCTGGATTTTATCCGCGCTCGTCCCGATGACTTCAAGGTCAAATTCCCGCGGGACATATTTAATGAAATCTTTCAAAAAAGTTTCCGCGCCGCCGATCTTCTGGCCCAACGGATCAAATGGAAAAATAATACATATTTTCACGGTTACTACCTCTTCCTTTATGTCTTGTGCCGTGCCGGCAGACCATTTTCTGTATCATCCGACGCAAATCTATATAAAAGTGCAGCGTTGAACCAAACCAATAAATTTATGGTTCCCCTTGATCCGAACGAATTAAACGCGCTGAGCATTACCAGAATAGCCCCGAAAGAAACGAATAAAGCCTTCGCCGGATTTTCTTCTTTCAAATATTTGATATTCACAAAGAACATTACCAGAAATATTGCCAGATACATAAGTGTGGTCAAAAACCCGGCATCTGCTATCATCATGATCCACGGGTTCTCAAAACCGGTTCCTTCGCTCATCAAATGTGCGCTTTCGTCAAAAGAAAGCCCTACGCCTTTGCCTAAAAAGAAATACTCCTTTATAAGGACACCCGCATTTTTGATCGAATAGATCCTTATCAGTACGGAGTGTTTTGAAACAGCCATTCTTTCTAAAAGTGTCTTGCCCAGCGGAGACAAAAACAAAAAAACATACAATAATGAACAGGACGCCAACAAAGCCAGCATATTCTTGAGTTGTTTCAACAGGTCAAACCGCATATGTAAGTAATAAAGGAGCATTGCCAGCACCATAAGCGCGACGGCCGCCCTCGACCCTGTCGCGATTATTGCCAGACACACAATACCGCAACTTATGATATTATAAGGTTTTTTATATAGGCTTAAAGATAGCGGCAAAGCGAACAGAAAATATGTAGCGTTCTTCAGAGGGTGCCCGATCGTTGTGGTGATCCTGTATCCGGCGCGTGCCAAGGATAAATACCAAAGATTGTTCGCTTTATAATAGAGCGCATCATACAAATAATTTTTTTCCGAAAAATATTCTATAAGACCATAGATCGCTATAATGACTATAGCAAAAACATACCATTTCAGGATCATCTGCTTATCTTTCTCTTCCAAGGTCAATAAGTAAAGAAAAAAACAGAACGGGAAAAAGTAATTTTCCAAACACTGCGGGGTCCCCTTAAAACCCCTAAAAATAAATGTCTGCAAGGATATCGAGGCAAGAAAAAGAGTATATATATAAACAATAAATATCAGAGACCTTGACCCTTTCAGCCTTTTCAACACTATGCCGCGTTTAAAAAAAACACCGCAGAACGAAGCTATAAATAATGTTATAGAAGCCGGGTGCAACCTGATCAAGCCAAAACCATATTGTTCGTTCGTCCCGGAAAGCGCCGGTAATATTTCGTCCGGAACGATAAGTGTTGCCACGATAAACGTAATAGGGATCATTACGGGTATCCACATCGCCGATAGACCGGTCATGATCGACAAAAATACGACCACCCCCACGCGGCTCGGCGAAACAACGACAATACTTATCGCCAAAACGAATGCAAGAAAAAATATTATACTTAATTTTTTGAACTTTTCCGTCGAACTTAAAAGGTCCGCCATATATTTAAATCGTTATCTGATTTTAAAAACTTCTTCATATTCCGGCACTATTTTTGTAACATCATATTTTTGTGCCGTCTCAAACGCCCGGTGCTTTATGCCTTCTCTGGCTTTCCTATCTTCCAAGAGGCGCAATATGGCTTTTGCCAACGCATCCCTATCATTTACGGGGACAAGGATGCCGTTAACACCATTTTCGATTATTTCATTTGGACCTGACTGGCAATCAGTAGAAATAACGGCTGTACCGCATACCATCGCCTCGACCAAGACGTTCCCAAACCCTTCCCAATCCGACGACATGACAAAAATATCGGCTTCTTTCATCCATGGATACGGATTTTTTTTGAACCCGGCGAAATCCACATATTCCTTGATACCCAGCCTTTTTACGGTGTCCTCTAAATGCCCTTTAAGCTCCCCCTCACCGAGTATGACAAGATATGCCGGAAAATCTTCTCTTACGATCTTGAACGCTTTTATAAGTATCTCGTGATTTTTCTGGCCGGTCAGTCTGCCGGCCGCGATTATCACGGACCTTTTGGGAACATCCTTATCAAAAAAAGGATGACGAACGTTTTGTCTACTCAAGTCCTTTATTTTTTCGATATCGAAGGGATTATATATAACCTTGATCTTTGCCGGCTCTAAAGAAAAATCTTCGACTAGCGCCTTTTTGATACCTTCGGAGATAACAACTATAGAGTCCGCTCTTTTATAAGTAAATGCAACTAGCGCTTTTCTGATAAATTTAAAACGCATGGCGTTTAAATATCCTCTATGGTTGTTCCGTTCGCTGATTATGGTCTTGAACTTTTTTTTCACCAGCATAGAGGCAAGCACCATTACTATATTCGGGTAATCGGTAAGGCTGAACACCGCATCCGGGTTTTCGGATTTCATTACCGACCTCAATTTAAAAATGAGCCTGAAAAAATCCAGTCTTCCGCGCTTTTTTAGATCGATCACTTCCACATCGCCTGCCACATCCTCAAGGTAACTACCTTCCTTCTTGAAGATCACGAGTTTCGGCAGAAATTTTTTTCTGTCGATCTTGTTCAATAAAAGCGCGGCCGTCCTCTCTGCGCCGCCTCCCGCCATGGACAATATCACAAATAAGATCTTGGTCCTATCCTTCACGGGCTCACCGTTCTTTTCTTAAAAAATATATCAAGCGTCCTTAATAAATACACAAAAGTAATAAGCGACGTTATCGATGTAGAAAGCGCCAGTCCTTTGATGCCTAACAGTTTCATAAATATCAAATTCAGTGAAATATTACAAAAATTCGAGAGGAACGCCGCCTTCATCAGCACCTTGGTATCACCCTTCACAAGATGTGCCCGCACCATGACCTGCCCCATCAAATAGAACCCAACCCCCAAAAGATAAAAAATGAACGTCCCTTTTACCAAGCCCAATAGTTCCACCGGAAATTCGCCCCTGCAATAAACAAAGCGGACGATCGGACCGCTAAAGGCGGCCAGCACTGCCATCAAAAACAATGAAAAAATAAAAACCAAAAGCAGCGTGGTTTTTATCTCTTTTTTAAAAACCTTGCCTTTTTCTTCCTTGTGATATTGCTCGCTCCACCTGCTTAAGATAACGACGATGAAGCCCGACAGTATGAAAACTACCGGGATCTGGTAAAGTTTTTCGGCATATTGAAGGATAGAGACGCTCCCGATATTGAGCCACGAGGCCATTGTCTGGTCCACGACAGGATTTAATCCTATCGCGACCATGCTGACGATCTGAAATGAAATAATTTTCAAAAAGTCACGCAACTCTTTATCGAGCCGGAAGACGATCTTCGGATGATATATGTTCTTTTTCGCG
>JAQUNB010000066.1 GCA_028717825.1 Candidatus Omnitrophota bacterium | reverse complement strand
TGGCGAAAGTTCTCGATGCCAAAATGTGCGAGATATATACCGATGTTGAAGGCGTTTACACCGCCGATCCCAGAATAGTTCCTGACGCGAGGAAACTTAACAAAATAAGTTCCGAGGAAATGATGGAATTGGCGTCGCTTGGCGCTCAGGTAATGCAGGCGCGAAGTATGGAAGTGGCGAGCAAATTCAATATTCCGATACATGTGAGGTCAAGTTTTTCAAACGCAGATGGTACCTTGATAACTAAGGAGGTCGAAGATATGGAAGATGTGCTGGTGAGAGGCGTTACGGTAAATAAAAATGAGGCTAAAGTTACGATATGTGATGTCCCTGATAAACCCGGAGAAGCCAGCAAGATCTTCGAGGCCTTATCCAAGTCCGCTATAAATGTTGATATGATCATCCAAAACATTTCACGCACGAAGTCGACGGATATATCTTTTACGATCGATGAGAAAGACATGAGTAAGGTTCAGGATGTTATAGGGAAGATAACGAAGCAGATCGGTGCGAGAGGGATTAAATACGATAAGAATATCGCTAAAGTATCCGTTGTCGGCATAGGCATGCGCAGTCATTCCGGAGTAGCCGCAAAAATGTTCAAATCCCTCGCGGAGAAAAATATAAACATCGAAATGATCTCAACCAGCGAGATCAAAATATCATGCGTGATCGAAAGAAAGCACGCGGCGGAAGCGGTAAAAGCCATTCATAGAACTTTTAAGTTGAATAAAAAACGCCAAAAAAGCGGGAAATGAAAATGAAGAAAATCTATATTTATGACACGACCTTACGAGACGGCGCGCAGTCCGAAGGTATTTCCTTTACCGTTAAGGACAAAATACGCATAAGCCAAAAACTTGACGAGCTAAGCGTTGACTTTATCGAGGGCGGTTGGCCCGGGGCCAACCCCAAAGATAATGAATTTTTTAGCCAGGCCCGCAAGGCGCTTAAACTAAAGAATGCCAAGCTTGTCGCTTTCGGCAGTACTAGAAGAGCGGCGTCGAGCGCGAATAAAGACGCCATCCTGCAGAATCTGTTGAAAGCCGAGACGGGATACATAACTATATTCGGTAAAAGCTGGGACCTCCATGTTAAGGAAGTTTTCAAGGTTTCTCCAAAAGAAAATTTAGAAATGATCGAGGATTCCGTGAGGTTCCTGAAAAAACACGGCAAAAAGGTATTTTTTGACGCGGAACATTTTTTTGACGGATATAATGAAAATCCCCGCTATGCTTTGGAAACATTAGAAGCCGCGGTTTCGGGCGGAGCCGAAGTGATCATACTTTGTGATACGAATGGCGGCGCTGTTACGAGCACGATCTTTGAGGTTGTTGAAGATGTGGCCGCGAAAATAGGCGTGCCGCTCGGGATACATTGTCATAACGACAGCGACATGGCGGTCGCCAACTCGGTCGCAGCCATTGAAGCGGGTTGTGTTCAAGTTCAGGGGACATTTAACGGGTATGGGGAACGCTGTGGGAACGCGAACCTTGTTTCCATCTTGCCGACGTTAAAATTCAAACTGCGCCTGAATTGCCTATCGCAGTTCGCTTTTAAAGAACTTACGGAGGCTTCCAGATATATCGCGGATATCGCGAATGTAAAACAACAAGATTCTCAGGCATATGTCGGCAAAAGCGCGTTTTCGCATAAGGCCGGTGTTCATATTAACGCGATGCTTAAAAATGCCCGGACTTATGAACACATTGCGCCAGAGGAGGTCGGCAATAAAAGAAGGATGCTCATCTCGGAACTTTCCGGTAAATCAAGCGTGATAATGAAAGCGGAAGAGTTCGGTTTGAAATTCGACGGCAAATCCGATAAAGCCAAAGAAATCCTCGAGCATGTGCAGGACCTTGAGAACAAGGGATACCAGTTTGAACTAGCTGAGGCTTCGCTTATACTGCTTATGAAGAAGGCCGCTAAACTGTTTAAGAAATATTTTGAAATGGATGAGTTCAGGGTAATGGTCGAGAAACGCCATGCCGCTCCGGTAGTTTCGGAAGCGACCGTAAAACTTAAAATTGGGAAAGAGAACGTGCACACTGTTTCTTTAGGGGACGGCCCTGTGCATGCCATGGATCAAGCGCTTCGTAAGGCGTTGATCAAGTATTATCCCGCACTCAATAAAATGCATCTTTCGGATTTTAGGGTCAGGGTGCTTGATGAAAAAGCGGGCACAGCCGGAAAGGTAAGGGTTCTTATTCAATCGCAGGACGAGATCGATTCATGGTGGACAGTTGGTGTGTCTGAAAACATCATTGAAGCGAGCTGGATAGCGCTCAGGGATTCCATCGAATACAAATTCATGAAGGATGAGAGCGGAAATAAAAAATGAAGGAACTTTCTACAAGATACAATCCGCACGAAATAGAAGAAAATATCTATAAATCTTGGACAAGCGCTAATCTTTTCCACGCGAAGGAAGATACGGTCAAAAAATCTTACTGTATCGTTATCCCGCCGCCCAATATCACGGGGGTTCTTCACATGGGGCACGCGCTGAACAATACGATACAGGATATTCTTGTCAGGTGGAAACGCATGCAGGGGTTTGAGGCCCTTTGGATGCCCGGGACGGACCACGCCGGGATAGCGACACAGAATGTAGTCGAAAAGGAACTCGCAAAGGAAGGTGTCAAGAGACAGGACCTAGGAAGAGAAAAATTTCTGGAGCGTGTCTGGCAATGGAGAGAAAAATACGGCAGTACCATTGTTCATCAACTTAAACGACTTGGTTCTTCTTGCGATTGGGATCGTACGCGTTTTACGATGGACGAGGGGCTTTCCGACGCCGTTAAAGAAGTTTTTATCCGCCTTTATGAAGAAGGTCTGATATACAAAGGGGATTACATTATAAACTGGTGTCCACGCTGCGGGACGGCCCTTAGCGACGAGGAAGCCGAACATCGCGATATAGAAGGGATGCTTTATTACATAAAATATCCTATCGAGGGAAAAGAAAAACTGGAGAAAGAGAACGAGGATTATGTTGTTATAGCGACTACTCGTCCGGAGACGATGCTCGGGGATGTCGCGGTTGCGGTAAATCCGACAGATGAAAGATATAAACATCTGGTGGAAAAAAAACTCGTATTGCCTCTTTTAAAAAGAGATCTGAAAATAATTTTTGATGAGACGGTCGATCCCGCGTTCGGGACGGGCGCGCTTAAGGTGACACCTGCGCATGACCCGGTCGATTTTGAACTAGGGATACGGCACAACCTTGAAAACATTAACGCGATGAATCCGGATGGCACGATAAACGCGATCGGTGAGGATTATGCAGGTTTGGACAGATTTGAATGCCGTGAAGCAATAGTTGAGGACCTTAAGCAACGAAAGCTATTGGTCAAGACGGAAAAACATCTCCATGCTGTCGGGCATTGTTACAGGTGCCATGTGGTGGTAGAACCGCGTTTGTCCAAGCAATGGTTCGTAAAGATGAAACCGCTCGCTAAAGAAGCGATAGGCGTTGTAAAAGAAGAAAAAATAAAATTTTATCCCCAAAGATGGACCAAGGTATATTTGAACTGGATGGAGAATATCCGCGACTGGTGTATATCACGCCAGATCTGGTGGGGGCACCGCATACCGGTTTGGTATTGCAAAGATTGCCTAAAATATAAAGACGCAAGAGATGTTGATATAACGGGTCCCGATAAAAAAGGTGTATATGTGGGAAGAGAAAAACCCTCCAAGTGTCCTACCTGCGGCGGGAGCAATATAGAACAGGACCCGGATGTGCTGGATACATGGTTCAGTTCATGGTTATGGCCGTTCTCGACTTTTGGATGGCCGGAAAACACAAAAAGCCTCAAAAAGTTTTATCCTACCGACGCTTTAGTGACCGCACAGGAGATAATATTTTTCTGGGTTGCCCGTATGATCATGGCGGGACTTAAATTCCGTGGAGATATACCGTTCAAAGATGTTTATATACACGGTACAGTGAGGGACTCAACCGGGACAAAGATGTCCAAGTCTTTGGGGAACGTCATTGACCCGCTGGATATAATCAGCGAAGTCGGCAGTGATGCCCTCAGGTTCAGTATAATTTCTATAACATCGCAGGGGCAGGATGTATTTTTGTCAAAAGAAAAATTTGAGATCGGTCGCAATTTTTCGAATAAATTGTGGAACGCTTCCCGTTACGTCCTTATGAATCTTAAGGAAGAGAACCTTAGGGGGGACATTGAAAAAGAAAAACTTTCTTTAGCGGATAAGTGGATACTACATTCGTTGAACGAGACGGCGGGAAAAGTTACGGCGAGCTTGGAAGCCTATCGTTTTAACGAAGCGGCAGGTATCTTATACGATTTTATATGGCACAAATATTGCGATTGGTATCTGGAGGTTTCAAAACTTTCGGAGGATAAAGAAACAACTCAGAAGGTATTGCTCAAGGTCCTAAAAGGCTCCCTGAAACTTCTGCATCCGTTCATGCCATTTATAACGGAAGAGATCTGGCAGAAAATGCCCGAGACAGAAGAAAAATGGATCGTGATATCCACATGGCCTAAGGCGGAAAAAATATTCAGTGATGAAAAGGCATCCCAGAGCATGGAGAAACTGATAAAGATGATTACCGCTATAAGGAACATCAGGTCGTTCTGGAATGTGGCCGCGAACGAAGAATTAAAGATCCATTTTAACGCGGAAGATAAAGAGCATAAGGATGTGATCGAAGCGAATAAGTTATATATCGAAAAATTCGCCGGATGCGTTATCGCTTTTGTCGGCAAGATCGCGAAAAGGCCCGAAGAATCCGTATCGGCACTTGTTGACAATGTGCGTATCTTTGTTCCTTTAGGCGGTATGATCGATATTAAAAAGGAAAAGGACCGCATAAATAAAAAAATATCAGAGCTCGAGAATTGTATCCGCGGTATAGACAATAAACTTGGCAACGGATCTTTCCTTGAAAGGGCCCCAAAAGAAGTTGTCGAAAAAGAAAGATCAAAGAGAATCAGGTACGAAGAGCAGATAAAGGTCCTTAAAGACAATTTGAGCGCATTTGATTGATCACATAATTTTCTTTGCAGGTGAGACAAAAAGGTGCTCCGTGCTCAAACAGTTGGTTTTACATTTGTCTAAAACAAATGTAAAACAAAACTCGTGCGTAACACCTCTTTGTTACGATTAACAAAAAACCAATCAATTTAAATGGAAAAAAGACTCGAGACCATACTTGCGCATGCCGGTGTCGCTTCGCGAAGGAAAGCGGCGATTTTGATCGAGAGCGGCAGGGTAACGGTAGACGGCGAGGTCGTTAGGGAAAAAGGGGCGAGGTTTGAGCCTAGCGAGCATCAGATCTCTGTGAACGATACGCCGATCGTCCAAGAAGAGAAAAAGTACTATTTTGTTTTCAATAAGCCTGCGGATGTTATTACTACGGTTGAGGATACGCACGGCAGAAAAAAAGTATCGGATTTTTTTAAAAATGTAAAAGCGCGACTGTATCCGGTAGGAAGGCTTGATAAAAATACGACGGGACTATTACTTGTGACGAATGACGGACGCTTGGCGCATGGGCTTTCTCATCCGAGTTCGGAAGTAAAAAAAGTTTATCATGTTACTATGCGGCCTGATCCGGATAAAGAAGATATCGTGAAACTTTCCACAGGGATCATCATCGAGGGGAAAAGGACAGCGCCGTGCAAGATCGAATTTTTGGGAAAAACACGAGATGTCGTGTTATATTCGATAACATTGCATGAAGGCCGAAAAAGGCAGATCAGGAATATGATAGAAGCTGTGGGCAGTAAGGTCCTTACGCTTAAACGTGTCCGATATGGGAATATCACTCTGGGGAACCTGAAGGAAGGCGAGTCGCGGGCGCTGACCCCGGAGGAAATAAAAAAAATAGATGCTCTTATTAAAAAGAAAAACTAGCCATGGAACTGGACAAAAAACGCATAGACAGGATAGCGCGATACGCTCTTAAAGAGGACATCGGCTCTTCTGACGTGACGAGCGACGCTGTTATCGATCGAGCTGTGGATACGCGCGCGGTCATCTTGGCCAGAGAAGAGGCCGTAGTGTGCGGTATGTATGTTGCGGAACGCGTCTTTAGCGCCTGTGATTACAATATTAAATTTATGCCTATGGTCAAAGACGGTGATAGAATACATGCCGATCAGGAGATTGCCCTTATCGAAGGCGACGCGAGGTCTATATTAAAAGCGGAGAGGACGGCGCTTAACTTTTTAGCGATGCTGAGCGGTGTTGCCTCAAGGACTGCGGAGTTCGTTGAAAAGGTAAAAAAACAAAAAAGCGAAGTTAAGATCTACGATACGAGAAAAACCATACCTTTTCATAGGTATCTTGAAAAATACGCGGTAACAGTTGGTGGCGGATGTAACCATAGACAGGGGTTATGGGACATGGCGCTCATTAAAGATAACCATATCAGGATCTTTGGTATGCGGAACAAAAATAACGACCCATCCGTTGTTGGACAGATCGTTACGCGTGCCAAGAAAAGCCTCCAGAAAAATATCAAGCTCGAGATAGAGGTTGAGTCGATCAAAGAATGTGAAAAAGCGCTCTTGGCAAAGCCCGACGTGATAATGCTTGATAATATGTCGCCAGAAATGGTGAAAGAAGCGGTCGCTTTAAGAAAGACCAAGGGGGCCGAAAAGAAAGTCCTTTTTGAG
>JAQUNB010000065.1 GCA_028717825.1 Candidatus Omnitrophota bacterium | reverse complement strand
GTATACTCTTTCCATAAGAATGAAAAACAAACGGAGAAACCAATTAACAAGTTTTATGGGCACGCTTTGTTTTAACAGGAGGAAAGGGGAAACACCATGAAAAAGATTTGTGTGGCAGCTTTAATATGCTTGACGCTGGCCGGCCCGGGTTATGCTTTTGAAGATGGCGATTTTCAGGTCTGGCATACCGAAGATCAGGATTTTAAAATAGACAAGGTTTCTAAGGTGACATTGGAAGAGGAGTTCAGGTTCGGGAATAACGTTACGGACTTTTTTTATCAGCACTATGATGTGGGTTTTGTCTATAGCGTCGCCAACAATTTGGATCTGGGACTTAATTACCGGCAGATATACGAAAAAGAGAGGGGGAAATTCAGGCCGGAAAACCGACCGTATGCTAACGCCACGATGAAATATGAATTTTGGGGATTTAATGTTGAGGATCGTAATCGTGTTGAATATCGGCATTTTGATTACAAAAGTGATTCATGGCGGTATCGCAACAGGATCACCATAAAATTTCCATGGAAATTCTCAAAATTCGCGATGCGGCCGTATTTGTCGGATGACGTAACTACGGTGCTGAATAACGGCACAATAAGCAGGAATAGGGCGTATTTTGGCTTTGAATTTAGTTTGTTCCGGAATATGAAGGGGGACATTTACTATATGCTTCAGAATAATAGAAGTGCCGATGGTTGGATATGTGCCAATGTAGTGGGGACCAAGATCAAACTTTCATTTTAAATATTACGAAATGAGGAGAGAAGGCCGTGTTTAAAAAAAATCTTGTTCTATTGATCGGTGGCGTGCTTATGCTCACATCTTTTACGGCAACAGGTAAAAATGTGATACAAATTAAGGGTTCTGATACAATGGTCAATTTGGCGCAGGCGTGGTCCGAAAAATACATGGAAACTAATCCCGGGAATTTTATCGCGGTTACGGGCGGCGGATCGGGTACCGGTCTTTCCAATCTTATAAGCGGCACCTGCGATATCGCCATGAGCTCAAGGAATATTAAGGATAAAGAGATCTCCCTTGCGAATCAAAAGGGGGTGGAACCAAGTGAAGTAAAAGTAGCATTGGATGGGTTGGCAGTCGTTGTTAACCCTGCTAATCCGGTGGCAAGGCTTACGATGGACCAGTTGGCAGGGATCTTTACCGGGAAGATCGTTAATTGGAAAGAAGTCGGTGGGAAGGATGAGGGGATAGTCATACTTTCGAGAGAAGTTAATTCCGGTACCCATGTTTATTTTAAAGAGCATGTTTTAAGAAAAGGTGACCCTAATAGCACCGAAGAGTTCTCGCCGGGTGCTTTACTTCTTACCTCATCTCAGGCGATCGCGGATGAAGTAGCGGGGAATGCCTCAACTATAGGGTATTACGGTATGGGTTATATTTCGCCCAAACAAAAACCCATTGCCGTCGCTAAGGATGAACATTCAGAATATTTTGCCCCGACAATAGAAAATGTTCTTAATGGAAAATATCCTATATCGAGACCGTTGTTTTTTTATACCAATGGTTTGCCTAAAGATCCTGTGAAAAAATTCGTGGATTTTACGCTTTCAAAAGAAGGACAGGATATTGTTCTGGCGACTGATTTTGTGCCGATCAAACGCTAAAGAATAGCTGCCGCATACTTTTACTAACTTAGTCCCTACATATAACACATATTTCTATTTATCTTAGATTATGTAACAAGTTCTGCCGGCTTTTTACGGGGTCTGTCAAGAGACGTCTGCGCACATCCGCATTCGCTTTCGGGCTCATTTGTGCTCGCTCGAACTATCTGCTGCCAGGCGTAAAAAGCCAGCAAGGTTCATTGTGTAACCTCTCTTAGTATTATCTTTACCGTAGTTTTTATTTATACCCATCCTATGGTATACTAAAACAATTCTATGAAACCGGATCTTGCCTGTGCCGAGCGCATGCAAGATCCGGTTCTGTGAAATTTTGAGAAAAGGATATAATTTGTAGGCGCTCACGGTGAGACTAGAACCTTCGCTAATAACGTAATATGGATTTCGGAGGTATGGCATGGGCAAAGTTTTAAAAGTTCCCGGCGGCGAAAGATTGGGTATATTTGGCGCTATATTTATCTTCGCGGCGGGGCTAGTGATCGGGGTAGCAGCATATCTTTTCTTCCCGGAAAATATCGCCACGAAAGACGCACACTTAGCGATCGAGTTAATGGGCTCTTTTACAGCGCTCAGTATAGGGCTATATCTAGTTTTATTGAGCGGCGGGCGTAATGATCATTATTTTATATGGCTCGCCTGTGGTTTCTTATCCATGGGGAGCTTAAGGCTTTTCCACCCCTTTGCCGGCGACGAGAACCTTTTTCTTTGGTTCTATAGTGTTTCAAACTTGGCCGGGTCTTTATTGTTTTCCCTTGTGTGGTTGCCTGAGCGCCTCAGTCGCTCAAAATATGTCCGGAAATTGCCCGGGGCGGTCGTGGCCGCATCGCTCATGCTTGGGGTAGGCTTATTTTCCTTTCCAGCGAAAGTTCCTTTAATGATAGAAGCAGGAGAATTTACTTGTACCGCGGATATTATGAATATCCTTAGCGGTGTTTTCTTCTTTGCAGCAAGTATCCGGCTTTTTGCGCTTTACCGCTCCTACAAAGCACAGGATGGTATGCTTTTTAGTTTTCTTGCTTTTATTTTCGGAATAACGGGCCTGTTATCTAACCTTTCTTTTATAGGGAGTTTCAACTGGTGGTTGTCGCACATGATATGGCTTTGCGGTTTTTTGGTGATTTTGTCATATATATTTTTATCTCTCAGACGAGAGTACATCAAGCTATGCGATGAAACGATCGAATCCAGAAAAACAAGCGATGAAACAGCAAGGCTGCAAAAACAAATAGGTCTTATCTTAAGCGCCACAAAAACTAACATTGATATCATTGATTTCGATTATAACCTCATTTATGTTGATGACGGTTGGCGAGAAACCTACGGCGATTACAGAGGGAGAAAATGTTATGAATATTTTGCCGGTCGGAACAGTGTCTGTCCGGGCTGTGCGTTGACGAAAGTGTTCAGCACTAAGTCTGCGATCATGTCTGAAGAAGCTTTACCCCGCGAAGGGGGACGAAAGGTCCAGATCACATCCGTTCCTTTTCAGGATGAGACAGGTAAATGGTTGGTTGCCGAAGTGAACGTGGATATATCCGAGCGTGAGCGCGCGCAAAACGCAATAAAAGAAAGCGATAAGAAATTCAGGGAACTTTTTAACCACATAGACAGCGGCGTCGCGATCTACGAAGCGGTTGATGACGGAGATGATTTTGTATTTAAGGATTTTAACCCTGCGGCGGAGCGGATCGAACGCGTGAACGCGAAAGACGTTATCGGTAAACGTGTTACAGAGGTTTTTCCCGGAGTTAAAAAATTCGGGATATTTGAGGTATTCCAAAGGGTTTGGCGGACCGGAAAGGCGGAATATTTTCCTATAAAAATTTACAGAGATGAACGTACTCTCGGGAGTTGGAGAGAAAACTGGGTATATAAGCTGCCATCGGGCGAGATAGTAGCGACCTATAATGATATTACTGAGCGGAAAAAAATGGAGGAAGAGCTTCACACTAACGAAGTACTCTTAGAGGCTACAGGAAGGATGGCGCAGATCGGCGGGTGGGAGATCGATCTTGAGTCTCACCGTGTGACCTGGAGTAAAGAGGCTTGTCGGTTACATGGGGTTGAGCCTGGGTATAGCCCGAGGCTTGATGAGGCGGTAGGTCTCTATGCCCCGGGATCGATCCCCGCGTTAAAAGAAGCTCTGTATAAGTTGGAGAAACACGGAGAACCGTTTGACCTTGAGCTTGAATTTTTTCCGGTAAAAAGTACGAAAAAAATATGGGTTCGCGTGATGGGGGAAGCTGTCCGGTACGATGGGAAGATAGTTAAACTACGCGGGACGTTCCAAAACATCGATGAACGTAAAAGTGCGGAAGAAAAATTGCATGAAAGTGAGGAACATTATCGTATATTGACCGAAAATATCACGGACTTTGTATGGATGGCAGATCTGGGACTCAGATTTACTTATGTTAGCCCCTCGGTTAGGCGCCAGTTGGGATACGAGCCTGAAGAATTAATGGGGCAGACTATCGCGACGTTGATCACCCCTGAGTCTTTTAAGGTGGCATTGAAATTGTTCGAAGAGGAAATGGCGGTGGAGGCTTCGGGATCCGGAGACCCATCCCGAGTACGTAAACTCGAAGTAGAACAAAGGCATAAAGACGGCAGCTTAACTTTGGGAGATGCCGGAATGTCGTTTTTACGCGACATGAACAAAAGACCCATTGGGATCATTGGTGTAACCCGCGACATTACCGAACGCAAACGGATGGAAAAAATATTGGTCGAGGAACAAGCTAAACTGCGCGCATTATTTGACAATATCTTTCAGCTGAACGGGTTTGTGACAACGGATGGGATCCTTACCGGTGCCAATAAAGCGGCATTGAAGTTCGGGGGGGTCGAAGCATCTGAAGTGATAAATAAGCCATTTTGGGAAACACCGTGGTTCTCTCACTCAAAAGTATTGCAGGAAAAATTGCGCAAGGCCATTAGTGAAGCAAATGAGGGCAAAACTGTAAGCTTCGAAGGAGATTGTCCAACTAAAAACGGCGAGATACGGTATTTTGATTTTTCCATTAAACCCGTTAGGGACGAGAACGGTAAGATCCTTTTTCTTCTCCCTGAGGGGCAGGATGTAACTGAACGTAAACGGGTGGAGAAATTATTGGAGGAAGGGAGGGATCGGCTGGTCAAGATCACGGATGCTGTCCCCGGCACGGTATATGAATTTAAACTAACACCAACGGGAAAGATGGAGTTTACTTTTTTAAGCCGCGGGGTAGAAGATCTATTTGAAGTTTCTCCGGAAGAGCTTCTGACGGATTTTTCTGTAGGATGGAACATGATCCTGCCGGAGGATACCGAACCGCTTAGAAAATCTATTTTAGAATCTGCAAAAAATCGATCGTTATGGAGGAATGAGTTTAGGATCAAGACGGCGAGTGGAGCAACCAAATACGTTCTTGGTGAATCTTCTCCGGTGCTAACAGACGAGAAGGGATGTTTTTTTTGGAATGGGACGTTCATGGATGTTACCTGGCGCAAAAAAGCGGAAGAAGCGGTAAAAGAAGGCGAGCGAAAAGTGCGTGCTGTTTTTGACCAGACCTTTCAGTTTATGGGCCTAATGACGCCGGACGGGATCCTTATTGAGGTGAACAGGGCGGCCATGGCATTCGCCGGTATCGAGGAAAAGAATGTTTTGAATAAACCGTTCTGGGAAGCGCCGTGGTGGACGCATTCTCCGGAATTGCAGGAAAAGCTGAAGAAAGCAATAAAAAGTGTGGCTCAAGGAGAATTTGTTAGATTTGAGGCAACACACGTCGCCAAAGATGGTTCTTTACGCTACATAGATTTTTCCCTTAAACCGGTCAAGGATGAATCCGGAAAAGTGATATATATGATACCCGAGGGCAGGGACATCACCGAAAACAAGCTAGTACAGCTTCAATTGGCGCAGGCATCCAAACTTTCGGGTGTAGGCCAGCTGAGCTCAGGCTTGGCCCATGAATTGAACAGTCCTCTTATGGGGATGATAAACCTCTTGGAGTCATACATGAAAAAGATCAAACCGACTTCCAGAGAAGAAGAGGAACTAAAAGAGATGATGTTGGCGGCGCAACATATGTCCAGTATCGTAAAAAGCCTTAGTACTTTTTCACGAAAATCGACAGGAGTAATGGCAAGTATTGATCTTAATAAAACGATAGAGAACGTGCTTACTTTTGGTAAATATCATCTGGAGCATAATGGCATTGAGATCGTCAAACATTATAGTCCGGATCTTGCTAAAATAAAGGGCGAGGACGCTCAGCTCCAGCAGATAGTGTTGGATATGATAACTAATTCGCGCGACGCGATGCCGAAAGGCGGGAAATTTACGATCACGACCCGGAATTCAAAGGACGGCAAGGTCATTATGGAGTTTAGCGACACTGGGACGGGTATAAAAAAAGAACATTTGAGTGTACTCTTCGATCCTTTCTTTACTACAAAAGAACCGGGAAAAGGGACAGGGTTGGGGCTATCCGTTGTGCATGGGATCGTGAAAAATCACGGCGGAAAAATATATGTGACGAGCGAAGAGGGAAAAGGGGCGACGTTCACCATAGAATTTCCGGCGGCGTAAAGTGCTGATGGAAACGATTAAGAGCCGTATATCGTATATCGTGTCGATGGAGGTGGCATGGTTTACGAGCGACGAAATACGAGATACGCAATACGATACGGAGTACTTCATTTAAGGAGGCACAACAATGCCGGACAAAGCCAAAATATTGGTCATAGATGACGAGAAGCTTGTTTTATTGGGCTTACAAAGGATAGTCGAGGATGCGGGGTATGAAGTGAAAACAAGCATTCGGGGGAAAGAAGCCGTTGAAATGGTGCGGAGCGAGAAGTTTGATATTATTTTCACCGATATGAAGATGCCCGAGATGGATGGGGTTGAAGTCTGCGACGCGATCAAAAAAATAGACCCGGAAATGAATGTTATCCTTTTTTCCGGTACGCCGCAGGGCCTCGCTAAGCGGCAGATAGATTTTCTGAACGTGGGCGGGACGGATAAATATCTCAGGAAA
>JAQUNB010000064.1 GCA_028717825.1 Candidatus Omnitrophota bacterium | reverse complement strand
GGAAAAGGCGTTGTTGACGAAATGGATTTTTGGGGCGGTACTTTTTGTTTGGTAATATTCGCGACGGTCGAAGTGATCCTTTTTGCGTGGGTGTTCGGTATCAATAAAGCATGGGAAGAAACTCACCACGGTGCGGATATGCAGATCCCGGGTATCTATAAGCCTATCATTCGTTACGTTACGCCGGTATTTCTTCTGATAGTTCTGGGGATGTGGTTTATACAGGATTGGCTTCCCATAATCCGTATGGATGGTGTTTCTCCGGCAGACAGGGTTTGCATTATGCTCACGAGGGCCGGTCTTTGTCTGATTTTTCTTTTTCTGGCCATTATGGTCAAGATAGCTTGGCGCAAAAGGAAAAGGGAGGGCAGGTCATGACGCTTCTTGGTTGGATATTTATTTTTCTCTCATGGATTCTTATCCTTGTTCTTACGATTTTTTTGCTTCGTAATAATCCTCAAAAAAAAGAGTGGATTGATTATTCTATGGGGGAGAATACTTGGGCAAGAACAATATTATCTTTGACTTTTCCACATTTCGTGTATAATATTAATATATAAAATACACTTAAGGGGGTGTATGTATGGAAAAAGATATAGCTTCTTTTCAGAAAAATAAATATCAGGATGTAAGGATACGTATCTCTGAATATCAGGGTAATGACGTGATCGATATCAGGATTTGGACACAACCTCCTCAGGGCGAAGAAAAAGTCCCGACAGGCAAGGGGGTAAATATCAACGTAAGATTATTCCCAAAACTGAAAGAGGCGATAGAGAAGTTAGAGAAAGAATTGATCGAGAACAAGTTAGTATAGAGCCAGTTGTTAAGCTTAAAAAACTGATCATGTTTTAATAATGAAAAAGGTATAAAATGACCGAAAAAGAAAGACGACATTTTCTAAGGCATCTTCTTGTTTATCCCCTTGAGTTCCAAGTTTCAGAAGACGAAGCTTTTGAGAGAACCGAAACCATCAACGTAAGCGAAGGTGGACTTATGTTCCTGTCAAAAAGAGATGTTGCCGCGGGGACGGTCATAAAACTCAATATTCCGCTATATGAGAAAGTTTTCAATATAAAAGGTAAAGTGGTACACACCATACAGGATGCCGCTTCCGGGCTCTATAACGTCGGTATCTCGTTCATAAATTACGCAGATGCGTTCAAGGTGAAACTGATCGAACAAATATATCTTATCGAGGAATACCGCACTTTACGCTCTCTGCAAATAGGAAAGGAAATGTCCCTCTCCGAAGCGTCCCGCGAATGGATCAAACGTTACTCTGAAAGATTTGAAAAATTATACTGGTAATGATCTTCTCAGAGCACTTGTTAAAGATCGCTTCCATTATAATCTATTGTAAAGATCGAGTCCGCGCGTAGAAATATTTCTGTCCGTTGTTCTATCCTAACTTGGAGAATTGCTTCCCAAATAAATTCAAGGTCTTAAAATTGTCCGTGATGTTTAACAAAATTATCACGTATAAATCGATCTTGTTTGTTAATAATTCCACTCTATGGTTTTCCGCATTTTAATCCTATATGTTGTGTATTCTGAGGCACCACCATCTATATAGTGGGTGATCTCGTTTTGTCATATTTATGCTCATAACTCCTATTGACAAAGGTCTTCCCATTATGTATACTTCGATTAGGTAAAAGTGGTTTAAAGTGGAGGAAAGTGGTATGTTCTATGGAGAGTATTTACATTCAATCGATAAGAAGAGCCGCATAATCATTCCGTCTCGTTTCAGAGATGCGCTCAAGGAGAACGGGATAGAGCGACTTTATGTAACGAGGGGGATTGAGGAATGTCTCTTTCTTTTTCCGGAAAATGAGTGGAAGGTACAGGAGAACAAGTTCAAAACGATGTCGTTCACAAAACGTGAAAGCAGAAAATTCAATAGGCTATTTTTTGGAGGCGCGATGCCTGTTGAACCCGATAAGCAGTGGAGGATACTCGTGCCGGATTATTTGAAAGAGTATGCAAAACTAGCCAAAAGTATAATGATAATCGGAGTTTCGAATCGTATAGAGATATGGGATAAACACAAGTGGGAAGAGTTTTACAATACATCGAAAGAAAATTTTGAAGAGATATCTGAGAATCTTATGGACCCCTAAACGGTTCCAGAGGGAGGTTGCCATGTATAGACGATACGCAGTTAAATTCAACAAGAAGCAGGTAGAATTCGTGAATTGCGTAAACATCCTTGAGAGGTTAAAAAGAGCGAGGGCATTCCCTTCCGGCTTAGCACACCTTGGAGTGAAATGTTACGCGTTTTCTTCGTCGGATAGGGGCAAGAAAACGTATTTCGTTGTAAAAGATTGCGAGTAATTTTTCTTTGGTAAGACGGGCTGTCGCAAATTTGAGTCTACTGGCAATATGGGAGGCCGAAAGAGATGAAAAGATATTTGCAAGCTTGTGAAATAGGCGGGTCGCTTTATGGAAAGGCGAAGTCGTCCAGAAAAGCGGGCTACCAAAGAAAAAAAGAGAACAAGGAAGACCTGATAAGTTCGTATTCTTCTTTTTATAAGAAGCAGTATGAAGTGTTCAATAAGGTCTTCCGAGGTCAAAGATAGTGAAAGGATTTGCTTGCATCTTCCGGTTCTTTTAGATGAGGTAGTTGAGTTTTTGGATCCCGCGGCGGGAGATATTATCCTTGACGCGACTTTAGGCGGTGGAGGACACACAAAAAGGATAGCAGAGAAGATCTCTCCCGGCGGCAAAATAATAGCGATAGAAAAAGATCCCGAAACATTTGACAAAACAAAAAAAGAACTCTCTGATCTCGGGAATAAAATAATTTTTGTTAATGGGGATTTCAGGGATATAAAAGAAATACTTCGGGAGCGCGGGATAGAGAAACTAGACGGGGCTCTGTTCGATCTAGGGATCAGTTCGTTCCAGATAGATGACGGGGGTAGGGGGTTTAGCTTTTTAAGGGACGGGCCTCTCGATATGAGGTTCGACCCACGTCAAGCGCTGAAAGCCAGAGATGTTGTAAATAGATTTTCTCCGGTTGAGATCGAGGAAATATTGAGACAATACGGAGAAGAGAGACACGCAAAGCTCGTAGCGAAGAAAATCGTTCTTTCAAGAAAGAGAAAAAGGATAGAGACTACCGGCGAATTAGCGGCCATAATCGTTGACGCGGTAGGCGGAAAATATAGGGGCCAGTTCCTACATCCCGCGGCCCGTACGTTCCAAGCTCTACGTATCTTTGTGAACAGTGAATTGGAAGCGGTGGAAAAGGCGGTTGCGGAAACGATCCCGCTTCTTGCCGGCGGCGCGAGGATATGCGTCATATCTTTCCATTCACTCGAAGACAGGATCATTAAAAATATTTTTAGGAACGATGCAAAGAAAAATGTATTGCATATACTAACGAAAAAACCCGTGATACCGAGTGACAAAGAGATCCGCGAAAATTCGCGCTCAAGGAGCGCAAAACTCAGAGCGGCAGAAAAGGTAAACAATCATGAGGGCATATAAGATCATTTTAGTAGGTATCCTCGCTACGATTATCGCAATGGCATATGTGCATCTGCGGGTTGAGATATTTAAGTCCGCTTACGAGCTTCATAAGAACAGTTTGGAACTAGCCCGCCTCGTTGACCAGAATTCCAAGTTAATGTATAATCTATCGAAGCTTGAATCCCCCAAATATCTACTGGCTTCACTTGATCAGAGCGAGATCGAATTCACCGGCAAAAGAAATAAACAAATCGGCGGCTACAAGGTTGCCAGATCGCATAGCGTAAAAGAAGAATCGGTTGATGGGCTTGTCGCTAAATTCTTGGACACTTTTACCTTGAGCGCCGAAGCAAAATCGCGTTAGTAAAAAATTTAGCTGGATCCGATTGGCGGGGGTACAGATTCTATATGGCTGCCTTGTGATCGGCTATGTTAAATAGACTTTTTCTTCTTAATTGTTTGATGGGGCGCAATAATGAGGTACGATGAATAGGGCACGCCAGTATTTTGTTCTTGTCTGTTTAATGCTGCTTTTGGGTTCTTTCCTTTTCCGTCTTTTTTATCTACAAATAATAAGTTATGCGAGATTCTCGGACATAGCTTATCGTCAGCATAACCGGGTTCTAAAGATCGAACCGCGCAGAGGTACGATCTACGACCGGAATATGGAAGCGATGGCGATAAACCTTGATATACAAAGTATTTTCTGTGATCCTCGCAGTGTTACGGATAAAGAAGCGACGGCCGAAGTTCTTTCCAGTACACTGGGTGTTGACAAAACAGATCTTCTCGATAAACTGCAAAAAGATAAATCGTTCATATGGGTCAAACGAAAAGTCGACAGCCGGACCAGCGAAAAAGTTAAAGCCCTAAAATTAAAGGGAGTGCATTTTATAACCGAAAGTAAGCGTAATTATCCAAATGAGAATATGGCCTCGCACGTGATAGGGTTTGTTAATGTTGATAATGTGGGACTGGAAGCGCTGGAACTGGTCTGGGATGAAAAACTCAGGGGCGAGCCGGGGTGGCGGCACCTAGTGAAAGACGCGCGTCAAAAGACCGTTCTATTAAAAGAAGAAGAGACGATCCCTGCCAAAAACGGCTACAATATCGTCCTGACGGTAGACACTGTTATCCAATATATTGCCGAAGACGAACTCAAAAAAATGGTCAAGAAGTTTAACGCGGATGGCGGCTCGGTGGTAGTTCTAGATCCGTATAATGGCAAGATCTTGGCAATGGCGAATTATCCGAACTTTAATTTGAATAAGTTCGCCGAGACACCGCGTTCAATGGTTAAAAACGCCGCTGTTTGCGATGTCTATGAACCGGGAAGTATCTTTAAGATAGTTACCGCGAGCGCCGCGTTAAATGAAGGTGTGGTCAGCCTGACGGACAGATTTGATTGTGAAATGGGTGAATATGCAGTTGCGGGGAGAGTCCTTCACGATTATCATCCATACGGCATGCTACCGTTCTTGGAGGTTATAGGCAAATCAAGTAATATCGGTACCGTAAAAGTAGCGCACAAATTGGGGAGCAAAAGACTCTACGAATATATAATAAAGTTTGGTTTTGGTTCGAAAACAGGTGTTGATATGCCGGGCGAAGTCCCGGGTATCAATAGACCGGCATGGGAATGGACTCGAAGCGACATAACGACGGTCCCGATCGGACAGGGCATAGCGGTTACTTCGCTTCAGCTGGCGTGTGCTGTTGGCGTTGTTGCGAACGGTGGATATCTGATAAAACCCTATATTGTAGATAAGATCACTACATGGGAAGGTGGTATTTACAAAAAATTCGAGCCGACCGTTGTGCGTAAAGTTTTGGAAAAAGAGACTTGCGTTAAAATGAAAAAGATCATGAAATATGTTGTAAGCGACGGGACGGGAAAACCGGCAAATTCAAAGTATTATTATTTTGGTGGCAAAACCGGGACTGCACAAATGGTCAACCCGCAAGGCGGATATTATACCGATAGATATGATGCTTCTTTCATCGGGTTCGCGCCAGTCGATAAACCGGCGGTCGTGATCGTGGTGACCGCGAAAAATCCTCATCCTATACATTTCGGGGGAAGTGTTGCGGCGCCTGCTTTTAAGGGCATAGCGGAGCGGACACTTCAATATTTGGGGATAAAACCGGAGAAGGAAGTACCGTCGCAAACAGAGAAACTCAAACTTAAAAAGAGCAAGAATGCTGTTGTGAAGGCATAGAAAATTTTTGAAGGGCACAGCTGTGGATAAAAACTTCATAAAAATAATAAATTCCAAAAAATTCTCAAAAAATAACATAAAAACAGATTCAAGGAATGTATCTTCCGGTGATGTTTTTATTGCGATAAAAGGTACCGCGCATGATGGACATGATCATGTCCGGGAAGTCATAAAAAAGGGTGCTTCTTGCGTTATATGTGAGCACTCGCTTAGCGGGCTCGATGAAAAGGATCTAAAAAAAATAATAGTCACGGAAGACACGCGTGAAGCGTTAGCGTGTCTGGCGAAAAGCTTTTATAACGATCCGTCGGGGTCGTTATTGACAGTTGGAGTTACTGGCACGAACGGAAAGACTACGACCGTTTTTCTCTTGGACAGCATTTTGAATATGGCCGGGAAAAAATGCGGCATGATCAGCACGGTTTATTTGAAGACGAACGGCGATAAGCTCGAACGTTCTTCGATGACAACTCCGGATATAATAACGACCAACCGTCTATTGGAAGAGATGGTCCAAAACGGGAAAAAAGCCGCGGTTATCGAGATGTCGAGCCACGCGCTTGACCAGAAAAGGGTCTGGGGAATAGAGCTTGATGCCGCAATATTTACGAATATCACACCGGAACATCTGGACTATCACAAGAACATGGAAAGATATTTAAAAGACAAATCCAAAATATTCAAAAATCTCAAGAAATGCGGTAAAGCGGTCCTTAATATCGATGACGTGATGGTCGCGGGATTGGCCCGCGAAAAGGATTTTCCGGGACTGGTAACGTTTGGTGTTGAACAGGACGCGGACATAAAAGCGGAGAACATCGAACTGTCACGTACAGGGACAAAATTTGATATCTGCACACGGAAGACAGGAAAAAAATTCGGGATGAACACCACATTAGTGGGCCTTCATAACGTGTACCATATTTTGGGGGTAACGGCGTGTCTCATAGACGGTTTTGTGGCTCAGGCTAAGATCC
>JAQUNB010000063.1 GCA_028717825.1 Candidatus Omnitrophota bacterium | reverse complement strand
CTCTTGTAACATTAATTAACCTAGAGTAACCTCATGTAACCTTAAAACGACTAGTCACAAGACACTAGAGACTAGACACTAACGACGTGGGCCGGGGGCCGTATCCCGTGGGCCGATACTAGTCACAAGCCACAAACCGATCACGCCCTTATCATCACCAAAAGCATTTTGAACCGCTCGACTGCCTTCAGGGCATGCGGTTTATTGGCCGGCATTAGTATGATCTCGCCTGTATTCAAAAGATGTTCCTTCCCCGCTATCGTTATTTTTGCTTTTCCGTCAAAAACATAAACAACGGCGTCAAACGGAGCGGTGTGTTCACTTAAGCCCTGGCCTCTATCAAACGCGAAAAGCGTGATCGTGCCTTTATCTTTTTTTATTATCTCCCTGCTCACCACCGATCCATCTTGATATTCAATTAAATTGATCAATTCGCCGGACCGTTCTATTATGTTGATCATTTCCCCGCCTTCTTTGAATTATTTGGAATAATTGTTCTCTTTTAAAAACAAAACCCTCTGTAATAGATCCTATCACAGAGGGTTTGTATCCGGTGCTTTTATTTTTTTACATTTGTTTCTTTATTTTCGCCGCTTGTTTTTCGGTTTGTTTTTTTAATTTTGCGGCTGCCTTATCGGTCTTTTTCTCGGTTTTTACCGCTTCTTTTTCGGTCTTTTTTGCCGCTTTTTCAGTTTCTTTAGCGGCTTTCTTTGTCTCGATCTCCGCTTTTTTGGTTTCTTTATCCATCCCGCCTAACTTTAAACCTTCATCTTCCGCGGCAAAAATAAAATTAGCCGACAAAACAAATGCTATTGCAAGGATCCATACTGATATTTTCTTCATTGTCCCTCCTTTTGTATCTCCTCGTCATTGTACTCTTGGCAAAAATTTAATGCAAGTGATTATGTCTTGCCGCCCGGACAGGATCTTAGTCCTGCTTTGTTTTTTAGAATTCACGTTTTATTTGACGTTAAAATGTCATCATACATGTAAAAACTATGGAATCATTAGCATCCACGTTGGTCCCTACCAACACCCTTTGATACGCCAAAAGCGTCTGCAGTTTTTTACAGGACCAGCCGATGCCCGGGGATATAATGAAATAGCCATTATCTGAAGCCGGTATTCTGTCCCCGTTCGCTTTCAGATCCCCTTGTGCAAATCCATTCACTTCAAACATAAGATTAAACCCTTTCGGCAAAAAATATTCTACTCCGAAGTCGTAATTTAAATATGTTCCGTATATGGTCTTGACCCCGTCTACCTTGACTTCCTGCGGAAAACTGCATATAACATCAGCATGAAATATTAAGGGCTTAAGTTTTTTGGTCAGATTTATACCAAAACCCGGGTCCCACGACCCCCCTCCGGAAATAGCTCCCATCAGATCCGTACCAAGCCTATCAGGGTCGGCATGTTGATATTTTCCGGTAGGCATCTTAAGCTGGAAATGGGCGACTGTATACGGCAGCCAATCTTTTTCTTCGGTCACACAGTAACGCAAATAAAGATAACTGTCGCTAAATCCGTTCGTGTGCCCCTTCTCATCCCCCAGCTTGATGTAGCTTTCTTGAAAAATAGCCTCGCCGGCAAATTCCAATCTATCGATAACCCCATATTTGAGAAGCAACACTTGTTGATACTGATATTTTTTTTCTCCCGGAGCAAAACCATGATAATGACCGTCATCATCAAAATATCCCCTTGTCCTGTTGTAGAAAAAAAATGGCTGGACTGCAAGCTTTCCCACGCCGGTTAGGGGCGCTGTCCACGTAACGACCGGCCCCACTGAAGGCGGATTCCATTCTTCGATCGACTTAGTTTCCTCCGCACAAGCCGCAAGATAGCAATTATAGAATAAAAACACTGTCAAAAAACACCAGCGGGATATGATCATATGTTTTCGTACTATCATTTTCATATTTATGCCGTCAATATATCCGTCTTATTAGAAGCCATCTTTATTGTCATTACGAAAAGCGTTTTGTGCGACTAAGCTGCAGACGCAACGATAAGGAACGGTTTCAAACCGTTCCTTACATAAAGAACACCCGCGGTTGACGTCCTTTTGATAGCCCCTAAACAATACCCTTCCCTGTGGTACAGATCCCGAAGCTCGCGTGTTTTACGCCCTTGGCTGATTTAAGTTTTCCGTAAAGCGATTCTATTTTTTGGGGATCGCCTTTTACGACGATAACTTTCAAGCAATTATCTACGCGTTCGAGACGATCAAGGTTGCTGCGCTTATGATAAGTATATGCGAGCATGCTTGACCTTGCAACTTCTTTACCTTCCTGCCGCTTTTCTTTAGTTAAATCTTATACGTTGGTTTAGTGAGAATGAGGATGGATGTGTATTTTTCCGTTGTGGCTATGAGCATGTATATGGGTAAGATTATTCACGTGAAGTAGCGCCGCATCTTGCAAAATAACGCCGGGGTGCCCCGCCTTAACGATCTTCTTTTCTTGGCTAAAAACATAAACAATATCCGATATTTCTTCCACGATATGTAGATCATGAGTAGAAGTAATGATCGTCCTGCCAGAAGCGTTCTCCTGAACAAGTAGATCAATTATATGTCTGGTCGTTAACGGATCCAGCCCTGCTGTGGGTTCGTCCAATATAAGTACTTCCGGCTCTATTATTAAAGTAGAGGCTATAGCGACTTTCCGTTTTTCGCCTATGCTTAGCTGGTGCGGGGCTCTTTCCAGTAAGTTTCCGAGGCCTAAGATCGTTATAAGTTCTTCAAACCGTTTCTTGATCTCCTTTTTCTCCATCCCCAACTGCAGTGGCCCAAAAAAAATGTCTTCTCTGACCGTAGGGCAAAATAATTGAATATCCGGATTCTGAAAAACTAATCCCACTTTCTTTCTGAAATCTTTTGAAAAATCTTCATCGTTAAACGCGTCTTCCGCAAGTTCCCGCCCAAAAGCCTTGACCGTTCCTTCGTCTGGAAAGATAAGGCCATCAAGCATATGTAATAGCGTTGATTTCCCGGAACCATTCGCGCCTATAACAGAGATCTTTTGCCCCCGCTCGATATTTATATCGACATTCCGTAAGGCGGAATATTTTCCAAGATATGCGAAATTTACATTTTTTGCATCAAAAATGGAATTGCTCATAAGACCTCTAGTTTTTGATTTGTAGATTAAAATAAAACAACACAACAAATACCGCCGCGCTAAACAATAACCAAAACCAGTCTTTTATCCCTGCCCTAAACTCATTAAATGTGACAGGGTCTCCTCTATACCCACGCGAAAGCATGGCGCTATACACTTCTTCGTTAAGCCGATACGATCGCATCCAGAGATAAGCAATATTCCACGCTACAATGTGCTGCCCTTTTTTGTAGTGAATTTTCGTGCCTGTGCGGCTTTTGATAGCAACATAAGTGTTCTCAACTATCTCTACAAAAAGGTAAATATAGCGATAACACATACCCGTGGTCATTACGAAAACTTGTGGAACCTTAAAAATACGTAAAACCCTAAGCAGTTCGAAATGCCGCGTAGTAATGCTCAGTAAAACAACAAATGATACCGAGGTAATCACACGTATAACAAATAGCGCCGCACTAAATACCCCCTGATAAGTAATAACAAGCTTAACCCCCATGAGATTGAAACCAGCCAAGGCTTCTCCGGGGGTAAAAACACTAAATAAAGCAGGTATTGCGATAAAAAGTGAAAACAACGGTATAAATATCCATGTCCGTTTCAAAAAAAATCCAAGGCTAATATCCGATCTTTTGGTCAAGAACAAGCAGAACACGTAGAGACACAATAAGGTAAAAATATCCTTGATAAAAAGGATCAGGATAATAAATAAAAAAAATGTCGCGGTTTTTATCCGCGGGTCCAATGACTGCAAGAACCCTTTTCGCGCCGCGTATTCATCGGCGAAGATCGATTCTTTCAAGAAAGATAGAGCGCCCACAATGGAGCGCTCTATAAAATTATTGCTTTTAGACAATTTTTGATCACCTTTTTTTAATAAGTAATTTTCCTATCAGAAATGTAAAGATCACCGCTATGGCTATTCCTAAAACCGCAGATATTATATATGCAGCGCTTAACTCCAGCAACCCTTTTTCTTCCCAGCCTTTAAAAGCATAGTCCGGTATTGGCGCGCTCCAGATGCTTGACATTTTCTCGAGACCTTGAGGGATATAGCCCACAAGTTTTTGCATTTCGTCGGCCCCCCACTCTCCCCATGCGGAACCGGCTTTAAAATGGTCGGGCAATATTAGTCCGAGAGGAGATAGCGCGATCAAAACCATTATTCCTATCAATAATTTACCGGTGATTTTCATAACTATGCTCTCCCTTCTTTAAGCAGATTCAAATCTTGTTTCTGCAAATATTTCACAACAAGCGCTGTCACTATGGCCTCTACCCACCCAAATACCAAAAGGTGTTCGCTCAACATCGCGGGAAGCGCGACATTTAGCCCATAGGGACAATATAGCGCTTCGCCACTAGCCATTTTATGGAATATCGGCTGAATACCAAACTCAAACCCTGTCAGACCGGCGGCGATATTAAGAGCGATATATGCCGCGATACCGGCGGCTATTACCCGTCTATTCGAGTCGACTGCAGAATTATAACTGATCACTTTATACAAAAAGTAGCCGGTAAACGGCAACACAAATGCCATATTAAAACAATTCGCGCCGATCGCCGTAATGCCGCCATCCCCGAAAAGAAGCGCCTGGACCACTAGCGCAACAGTTATGGCGATACATGCCGCCCACGGACCCAAAAGTATCGCGATCAACACTCCGCCTACCGCATGACCGGTCGTGCCTCCGGGTATCGGCACATTGAACATCATAATTACAAAACTGAACGCTGCCCCTATCGCCAATAACGGTACCTGCTTCGCGTTAAGGGTTTTTTTGACGATCTTCGAGGCCATCGTCCATATAGGCATCATTACCACATAAAAAAATCCACATGTTGCCGGTCCTAAATATCCGTCTGGAATATGCATACCTTACCCCTTTCTTTATGATTAACTTAAAAATCTAATTGTCCCCTTATCCCATACACAAATATAGTTTTTGGATCTCCCAGATAATCATGGTTTACGCCATGGGGATTCCATATCCATTGGAAATCCGGCGTAATGGCGAGCCACTTAAAAAGTTGGCACTTATAATACGTTTCGAAATGTCCCTCTGCCGCACCACCGGTATTGGCAACGCCCGCTTCTTTATATTTCTTGCTTGGGAACACCTGCCCCACGCCAAAAGCGATAACATCATCCTCCCTTTTCCAATGTTTGCCGATCATCTGTAATCCGCCCGACCAAGAAGCTTCACACTGTGCGGTATTTAGGTTTGTGCTGACGATCTCGATGCTGGGCCTCTGCCATCCGAACCTTGCGAAAGCTCCGAACGTATCTGTGATCATCTGATCACAACTTAATCCATAACCTATATTTTTTTCTTTCGTGTCACTGGTCGGATCCGCTCCCGCAACCACAAGTTTTGGATGATCCCTGTCATTGAGCCACCAATAAAATCTGTAATTGCCGTCCCATTGTTCAGGATCGATGTTAAATAATTTTGACGGTTTAAAGTTAATTTGCGCCGATACAAATGGTTTATTGAAGACGTCCTCCCAATCATTATCGGCATCAAAATATGTCGCTTCCAACGAAAGATACGGCAACATGTTAGGGGCGATTATAATGCGTCCGCCTAAAGTATTATCGTCCGGCCACTCTATAGCCGGATTCTGCCTGAAAATTCTACCGATAAATTGTGTTGTCTCGTCGTGTGCATATTCATTCTGATCAATATAATTTGCCGGATCCAGCTTGCCGGCTGTAAGAGCGATCTGTTTATCAAATAAATATTGTTCATACCATATTTCCGTTATAGGAACATTGGCATTGGTGTCATTCTGGTCCCTATTAACATTACTGTAGACTGAAAGGTCATTTTCCGCGCCTTGACCCTGTCCCGGTTCAAGATGCATTAAAGCAAGCCCCCAATCGTCAAAAGCCTTTTGGATAAATATATCGGCAGACCAAGCGGCATCGCATCTTGAGGCTTTTTCATCCGCAGGATTATTCGCTCGAGGCGTACCCTGTAAAACACATGTGGCTCCGGCGGTAATTTCAATCCCATGCGTCGGAACTTTAAGGCCTTCACCCGGCGCATATTGGATCAGAGACTCTTTGATCTCCTTTACTGTGGTCCCCTGTGTCGTAAGCGTGCAGCTTTGCGTCTCTAATTTCTTTTCAAGCTCGGCAATGCGGACTTTTAACGCGCTGAGTTCTTCACGCAAATCGCTTATTTCGTCCGCACGAACGGGCGGTGCTAATAAGCATAGGGTCATTGTAAGAACCGTCGCTATTCTGATCACGTTCTTTAACATTTTTCCTCCGTTTCTTTTTCGTTTCAACGCGCTCTGATTAAAACTTTTTTAAACAGCTCATATGATATACGGCTATCGTGCTATTATTTTTATATTTGTGTTACTGATGGACAAAAAAATATATTGCCTTATTACCCTATGTTCTTTCCCGTGGTAGAAATACCGAAACTAGCATGTTTTACACCTTTGACCGATCTGAGTTTTCCATAAAGTGTCTCGATCTTTTGCGAATCACCTTTTACAACTATAACCTCTAAACAGTTATTATGGTCGAGATGAATATGCTGGGTTGAAAGTATATTGTGGTGGAAATCATGTTGTACGTCCATAAGATAATTTAAGAGTTGGCGTTTATGATGATCATACACAAGCGTGATCGATCCGGCAACATCCTTCCCCTCCTGCCATTCCCCCTTGATCAGATCTTCACGGATCAGGTCGCGGATAGCCTCGGAACGGTTCGTATAATTTCCGTTTTTTATACGCTGGTCGAATTTGCTAAGCAATCCTTTTTCTAAGGAAACCCCAAATCTTATTAATTCCGTCATTACGATAT
>JAQUNB010000062.1 GCA_028717825.1 Candidatus Omnitrophota bacterium | reverse complement strand
AAGCTTTACGTTTTTTTCTTCGTTTTTATTTTGCTGATAAATATTCTGGCTTATGTGGGCAGGATTGCTGACGAGTCCGATGAAAGCAAAAGATCAAGCGAAAAAACCCTGCTCGTACAAGAGGAGGGGGACAGTTCCAAAGACGAAAAAGCAGAAATTGTCGAGGAAGACACAAAAGTACGTGAAGAAAAACTGTTAAAACTCGCCCAAGAGAAACCTCTTTTATATTTTGCTCTGGTTGTAATAAATTTAATCATTTTGTTCTTGGTATTTATCGGTATCCTATTGGACGGATATTTTTTGAAAAGATGGCTGCGCCGGGAGCCGATGAATATTCGCCTTGTTAGTGCCGATCCGCCCGCATGGACGATAGGCGATGTTTTGCGGGTCGCGCTGATCTTTATGTTCTGCGGTTATACGTTTGTCATCGTACAAAGCTTTCTTGTCGGCGTTTTCCCTATAATAAACAATGAGAACTTTCGTATGGTTGTCAACACCGCCATGATGAACGTCGTGGGGATAAGCGTTATATTTTACTTTATCATAAAGAAATACGGCCAAAAGATAGATACGATCGGCATAAGCGCGAACCATCCGGTTAAGGGCATGTTTCACGCTGTTGTAGGTTATATTGCTCTTGTCCCGATCCTGATATGTTCGATAGCGGCTGTTGTTCTTACGGCTAAACTTTTTCACTACAAGCCGCCGGTCCAACCGATAGTCCATCTTTTTATGGAAGAAAAGGCGACGTCTATATTGTGGTTTTCGACGCTCTTTGCCGCTATCGGTGGGCCTATAGCGGAAGAGATATTTTTCAGGGGTTTTATGTATCCCGCCGTTAAAAAGAAGATCGGGATCCCGGCGGCAATGCTGGTTACTTCCGCGATCTTCGCTTTTTTACACGCGCATCTAGTGGGTTTTTTACCAATAATGCTTCTGGGGTTATTGTTGGTATATTTGTTCGAGAAAACAGGATCGCTCATTCCGTCGGTATGTGTCCATATAACGCACAATATTGGTATGATAATCTTGGTTTTTATAGTGCGTATGGTGGGATCTTGATTACGGAGGAGAGGGGCAATAATGAAATATGACACGATGAGATGGAGAAAAGACGCACTTGAGCTTTTGGACCAAAGGCTCCTTCCCCGGGAAACACGGTATGTCAAATGTTTTACGGAAAGGGAAGTCTCGAAAGCGATCAAGAATATGACCGTGAGGGGCGCCCCGGCGATAGGGATCGCAGGCGCTTACGGCGCGTATCTCGGCATACGTGGGATAAGAACAAAAAATAATATAGAGTTCGACAGAAAACTGGATAACGTGATCAAATATCTTGCAGGCGCCAGACCTACCGCGCGAAATCTTTTCTGGGCGCTTGAACGCATTAAACGCGTCGCCGAAAAAAATAAAGGTAAAACAGTCGATAAGATAAAATCCATTATGCTTGATGAGGCGCATGCTATCCTGCGGGAAGATATCAACATCTGCCGCGAGATAGGTCGGCATGGCGCGGCGCTTATCAAAAAAAACTCTAACGTTTTGACCCACTGTAATGCCGGGGCCTTGGCGACAGGCGGTTACGGGACGGCTCTTGGGGTTATTTTTTCGGCAAAGAAAAAAATAAAGATGGTATACGCGGATGAGACGCGGCCGGTGCTTCAGGGGGCGCGCTTAACCGTATGGGAACTTATAAAAAACAATGTTCCGGCGACCCTTATTTGTGATAATATGGCCGCTTCACTTATGGCCAAAGACAAGATCGACGCGATCATTGTGGGGGCAGACCGAATAGCGGCGAACGGCGATACGGCGAATAAAATAGGTACTTATAGCTTGGCAGTGAACGCCAAGTATCATAAAGTGCCATTTTATGTGGCGGCACCATTTTCGACGTTTGATCTCGCCATTAAAAACGGGAGGGAGATACCCATAGAGGAAAGGTCTCCGGAAGAAGTAAAAAGTGTAGGCGGCCAGATGTTGACGGTGGCAAGTGTCAATGTCGTGAACCCTGCGTTCGATGTTACGCCGGCGAAACTTATTACGGCGATAATTACCGAGCGCGGCGTCATTAGGCGGCCGAATACGGCGAGTGTTAGACGGATACTTAGTATGTAGTATGTGGTATGTAGTGTCGATGGAAACGATAGATTGGCAGATGGCGTTTAGCATAGGGCAGACCATAGGCAACAGACTATAGACCAGAGACTAACGTTATGAGGGACGATGGACGAGAGACGAAAGACGACCGCTCGCTTTGCTCGCTAGGACGATGGACGATTGGGGGTCGGGATTTGGGGTTCGTGTTTCGGCCCACGCGTGGTTCGTGACTAGTGACTTGTGGCTCGTGTCTAGTCGTTTGGGGTTCGTGTTTCGTTCCCCCTGCGTCATTCCCGCGCCAAGGCGAGCATGAAGAGGCGTTCAGCGGGAATCCAAAAAAATGTAGGGACCCATGTGTGCGCCCGAGACAACTCTGAACAAAAACGGTTTTTCATGATTTATAAAATAAACTTTTGATCGCAAAAAGAACATGAAAGAACTCGAACTGATAAATTACATCGCTAAAAAGGCCGGGAAGTGCGGAAAGCCCGTAAAACTCGGCATTGGAGACGATTGTGCCGTGATCGACTACGATAACAAGCATTATCTTCTCTGGGCGAGCGATATGATAACCGATGGAACACATTTCAAATTAAAGAACGCTGACCTTAAAAGTATCGGATGGAAATCGGTCGCTGTTAATATAAGCGACATCGCCGCTATGGGCGGAGAGCCTAAATTTGTGATTATAAGTATAGGGATCCCTAAAGGGATGAAACTTGCGGATGTCCGGCGGATATATGACGGTATATTCGCGGTATGCGAAAAGTTCAACGTAAAAGTGATCGGCGGGGACACGGTCCGCGCGAAATCTCTTGTTATCGATGTTTCGATAATGGGATTTGTCGAGAAAAAGAAACTGATAAAACGGCAAGGCGCGAAAAAAGGCGATCTGGTGCTCGTAACCGGCCCCGTACGTGATGGCAAAAAAAACCATCTTGACTTTTTGCCGCGCATGAAAGAATCCAGATTTTTAGCGGGGAATTTTAAGATAAATTGTATGATAGATGTTTCGGACGGGATAGCTGTCGATTTGGGAAGGATATGCGAAATGAATAAACTGGGATGCAGGTTGTATGAAGACGCCGTCCCTTTGTCGAAAGACCTGTCCGTAAAAGACGCCTTATATTACGGTGAAAGTTTTGAACTTTTGTTTACGATGAGCATGAAAGAGGCTAAAAGGCTCTTCACGAGCAAAAAGATAAAGTCATTCGGGCCGGCGTTTTACATTATAGGCGAAATTGTTGGGCGAGAGAAAGGCCGGACTATAGTAGGCAAAGAGGGACGCGTTCAAAGGCTCTGTATGAAAGGGTTTGAGCACCTCTGATTGTCACTAGTGACTGGTGGCTGGTGACTAGCCATTACGAGGGACGCTCGCTGCGCTCGCTGGGACGAAGGACGAGGGGCGGAGGTTACATAATGTTATATAAGGTTAATTGAGGTTAAATTAGGTTGCACTTATCGCGATACGTAACCTCATGTAACATTAATTAACCTGAATTAACTTCATGTAATGTAGGCCGATGGACGGCCGTGACTCGTTGTTCGGGGTTTGGGTTTCGGCCCACGCGTGGTTCGTGACTAGTGACTTGTGGCTCGTGTCTAGTCGTTTGGGGTTCGTGTTTCGTTACCCCTGCGTCATTCCCGCGCCAAGGCGAGCATGAAGAGGCGTTCAGCGGGAGTCCAAAAAAAACGTAGGTGCGCACCCATGTGTGCGCCCGAGACAACTATGAGCAAAAACGGTTTTTCATGGTTTTCAAAAACAGCCATTTGATCGCGAAGTAGAAAAAAATGGAAAATAACAAAACGATCACAACCCATTCACCGGAAGAGACGGTTAAGGTAGCTTCCGCTCTGGCAAAAAAACTTAAAAAAAGAGATTTTATCGCCCTTGTTGGTGAGCTCGGAGTAGGCAAAACCATGTTCGTTAAAGGCCTCGCCAAGGGGCTTGGCGTTAAAGAGCACATTTATGTGAACAGTCCTTCTTTTGTTATCGTGAAAGAATATCGCGGGAAAACGGATCTGTACCATTTTGACATATACCGACTGGACCTAAAACATTTCTGCGAAACACTTGATTACGAACGTTATTTTTACGGTAACGGCGTGACCGTTGTGGAATGGGCCGATAAAATAACGGAAATTTTACCCGAAGAATATCTTGAGATCACTTTAGAATACGGCCAAAAACCTGATGAAAGAAAGATGAGTTTCAGGGCGGCGGGGGAAAAGTACAAGAGCATAATTAAAGAGCTTAAATAGTATGTGGTAGGTAGTATGTGGTACCGGGAACTATACTGCTTAAGAACGTATATAGTCGAGATGAAAACGAAACAGTTAAAGAACGTATATGGTATATAGTGGCGGTGGGGGACGATAAACTATATCGTGGAACAAAGGTTACATAATGTTACGTAAGGTTAATTTGGTTGCGTTTCTCGCAATGTCGTGTAGTTGGTTTTAACGTAACCTCAAGTAACCTTAATTGGCAATCAACATTGTTTATTAGGGTGAACCACGAAACCCGAAACACGAACCCCAAAACCCGAAATGCGTGGGCCGGGGGCCGAGCCCCGAGAGCCAGAGACGACATGAGAACACTAGCATTCGACACATCGACAGAATTTTTGAGCGTCGCTTTACTTGATAATGATAAGGTAAAAGCGGCGTTCCATGAGAACGTGGGTATAAAGCACAGTGAGGTGCTTATTCCAACTATAAGCGCTTTATTGAAAAAAGCCAAGTGGTCGCTTAGTGATGTCGAGCTTATCTGCGTGGGGCTGGGACCGGGGTCGTTCACGGGGTTGCGCATAGCTGTAACTATGGTCAAGGGGTTGTCTTTATCTTTGAAAGTGAAAGTAGTCGGTGTCCCGACAATGGACGCGATAGTTGAGAATGCCCCCAAAAATAAAAAAATCGTCGCACCTTTTCTTGATGCCCATAAAGAAAAGATATATACTTGCATCTACCGCCGCACGGAAAGCGATTTTAAAAAAGAGACAGATTATCTTTTGCTTACGGTAGAAGAACTTGTGTCAAATTTAAAAGAAAAAGTATTCTTCTTCGGCAGCGGCATTAAAAAATATAAAGATAAGTTAGAGACCTGTCCTCTTGCGGAATATTCGGATAAGATAGATTGGTATCCAAGGGCGGATGTCTTGGGCCGTCTGGGGCAGAAAAAAGCGCAAACGAAAACTGATGATCCCGAAACGCTCGAGCCGTTGTATCTGCATCCGAAGGAATGTAATATTGTTGTGCGATGAAGACGAGTTACGAAGAACGTATGTAGTATATAGTATGTGGTATGTAGTGGCGGTGGATACGGCAAGTTGGACGACAGACGACCGCTCGCTTCACTCGCTAAGACGATGGACGATTGGGGGTCGGGATCCGGGGTTCGTGTTTCGGCCCACGCGTAGTTCGTGACTAGTGACTTGTGGCTCGTGTCTAGTCGTTTAGGGTTCGTGTTTTGTTACCCCTGCGTCATTCCCGCGCCAAGGCGAGTATGAAGAGGCGTTCAGCGGGAATCCATTAAGATTTTTATTAGATCCTCGCTAAGAACATGCGGGGATGACGTAGAGGGTGTATCTTGGGAATACTCCTAATCTTCCCACATGCTAATGACGAGTCATGTTACGAGAAACAGTACTCTGAACAAAAACGGTTTTTTATGGTTTGCAAAAAAACCTTTGATTACATGATAAAAGTCAGCAAAAACGGTTTTTCATTATTTATAAAATTAACCTTTTGATCGCGAAACAAACTATTGAGGAAGAACATGAAAACAAACTATAGACCAACTTGGGCGGAGATAGACTTAAGTGCCGTAAGACATAATCTTGTCTGTATCAAAAAAGAACTTACGGATAAAAATACTGCTGTTATGGCGGTGGTTAAAGCCAATGCTTACGGACATGGCTTGTGTCAAGTTAGTAAAACCTTGGTCGAGGAAGGGATAGACTATCTTGGCGTCGCGACCGTAGATGAGGCTATGACTCTTAGGGAATCCGGTATAAAGGCGCCCGTGCTTGTGCTCGGGTCTACCTTGGAAGAAGAAGCCAAAGCTGCGGTCAAAAACAACATTACTTTGACTTTATGCGACGAGAGGCTGTTAAATATTCTTGTTCGCCTGGCGCGCGCGATGAAAGTGCGGCCCAAAGTTCATGTAAAAGTCGACACCGGTATGGGCAGGATAGGCGTCTGGTATACGGATGCGTTCGATTTTATAAAAAAAGTCCATTCCGCGAAAGAGATAGAACTTGAAGGCGTATATACCCATTTTTCTTCGGCGGCAAGAGATAAACTTGTGACCAATACGCAGATAACCGCTTTAGGGGAAGTCCTGGATAAAATGGAGGAAGCGAATATCTCCGTGAAATATAAACACGCGGCAAACAGTATTGCGGTCGTCGATTGGAAAAAAGCGCATCTTAATCTTGTACGTACCGGGATACTGCTTTATGGTGTATATCCTAAAGAAAGTTTCAGAAAAAATTTTAATTTAAAACCGGTTATGAATTTAAAAACAAAAATAGTCCATCTAAAAGATACTCCCCCCGGCAGATCTATTAGCTATGGTCGAACGTATATTACGGAAAAACACACAAAGATAGCTACTATCCCGATAGGTTACGCCGACGGCTACGGCAGGATCCTCTCAAATAAGGCGGAAGCGCTGGTTAAGGGAGAATATGTCAGGGTTGTGGGTAAAGTAACGATGGACCAGACGTTCCTCGATGTCGGTAGCGTCAGCGATGTCAAAATAGGGGATGAAGTAGTTTTAATAGGCAAACAGGGAAAGTCTGAGATCCAGATAGAAAAAGTCGCAAAGCTTGCCGGAACAATACCTTAC
>JAQUNB010000061.1 GCA_028717825.1 Candidatus Omnitrophota bacterium | reverse complement strand
GGTTTTTGATGTTTCCGGCGCAGGTGACACGGTCATAGCGGTTTATACGCTGGCGATAGCGAGCGGAGCTTCCCCGATCGCCGCCGCGCATATTGCGAATTGTGCTGCGGGTATTGTCGTGGGCAAGGTCGGGGTCGCGGTTGTCGAAAAAGAAGAGCTTCTTTCCGGACTCAAACAGGAAAGAGGAAAGGCCAAACAATGAAAATAGTCGCGGTTATACCAGCGAGATGGGAATCAACACGCCTCAAAGGGAAAGTGCTTGCAGATATTAACGGCAAACCTATGATACAACATATCTGGGAACGTGTTAAACGCACCCATGAGGTCGACGAAGTTATCGTCGCGGTAGATAAGGAAAAAGTTTACAAAGCCGTTAAGGCTTTTGGCGGGAACGCGGTATATACTTCTCCGGAGCAGCCTTCCGGGACCGACAGGATCGCCGAGGTCGCGAACTCCACGAACGCGGATATTTTCATCAATGTGCAGGGTGACGAACCGCTTGTCCATCCTCTCATGGTGGATGAACTGGCGCAGGTCATAAAATATGAACACAACGTGCTGATGGCGACGCTTATTAAAAGGATACACAAGCCCGAAGATATACAGAACCCCAATGTCGTTAAATGTGTCGTTGACAGAAAAGGATTTGCTCTGTATTTTTCGAGGAGCCCGATCCCTTACGTAAGGAGAAACGCTGCCCCGGCTGGAGAACAGCCGCTTCAGGACCCTTACAGCGATATATGTGAGAGGTATTTCAAACATATCGGCATATACGCGTATACCAAGGATTTTTTGTTCACGATCACCAACCTTCCAAAATCAACTCTTGAGGAATCAGAAAAACTCGAGCAGCTGCGTGTTCTGGAACATGGTTATAAAATAAAAACGGTTGAGACGCGTTACGATACGGTAAGTGTGGATACACAAGAAGATCTCGATAAGGTGCGCGGGATACTCGCGCTCGGCAAGGAAAACGCGCAAGTCGCATAGTTGGAGTGAAATCATGAAAAATAAAATCGTGAAGATCGGGAACATTGAGATAGGTAAAGGAAAAACGCTGGCCCTTATCGCGGGGCCATGTGTTATCGAGTCCGAAGAAAGTGCCTTCGACCATGCTAAAAGAATTAAAAAAATAACGAAAGATCTCAATATCCCGTTTATTTTTAAATCAAGCTATGATAAGGCGAATAGAAGTTCTATCGATTCTTTCAGGGGGCCGGGAATAGAAAAAGGTTTGAATATCCTGAATAGGATCAAAAAAGAACTAAAAATACCGGTCTTAAGCGATGTACACAGCATAACAGAAATTGAAAAAGCGGGAAAGGTGTTGGATGTTATCCAAATACCGGCTTTTCTGTGCAGACAGACAGATATAGTTGTCGCAGCGGCGAAGACCGGCAAAGCGGTAAACGTCAAAAAAGGACAATTTATGTCGCCGAAAGAGATGTATAACGTCGTAAGGAAGATAGAAAAGAGCGGCAATAAAAATATCCTGCTTACCGAAAGAGGGACGACGTTCGGTTATAACATGCTTATCAACGATTTTCGCGGGATAGTTATTATGCAAGAAACAGGGTACCCTGTTGTTTATGACGCTACGCATTCCGTACAGATGCCGGGTGGAAAGGGTAACGTAAGCGGAGGCGAATCGCGTTTTGTCCTCGCTCTTTCAAAAGCGGCGGTCGCGGTCGGCTGCGACGCGCTGTTCGTGGAAGTGCATGAGAAGCCGGAAAAGGCGTTAAGCGACGGCGCGAACATGCTAAAACTTAGTGATCTTGGGGAGTATCTCGCTCAAATACGAAAGATAGAAAAGGTGGTAAAGTAAATATGAGTATTTCAAGAGCTAAAAAAGTTTTGATGAACGAAAGCCAGGCTATCCAAAAACTTATTAGAAAAATAGATAAAAATTTCGCAAAGATCATTAATCTATTGGCAAGGACCAAAGGCAGGGTAATAGTCACGGGCATGGGGAAGCCCGGGTTCATTGCACAAAAAGTATCGGCCACGATGTCTTCGACCGGGACACCTTCTTTATATTTGCATCCGGCGGAAGCGCTGCACGGCGACTTGGGCCGCGTGACAATGGATGACGTGATCATCGCGTTCTCAAATAGCGGCGAGACAGAAGAAGTAATAAGGCTCATACCGATAATAAAAAAGATAGGGGCGAAACTTATTGCTGTGACAGGTAACAAAAGATCCGCTTTAGCGGCGAATAGCGATTATGTAATAGATAGCGCTGTCGATAAAGAAGCCTGCCCTATGGGGCTGGCGCCGACCACATCAACTACGGCGATGCTCGCCTTGGGAGATGCGCTTGCGATCGCGCTTCTGGAGAAGAAAAGAATACAGCCAAAAGATTTTGCCTTATATCATCCGGCCGGGGCTTTAGGAAAGAGGCTTTTGCTTAGGGTCGAAGATATCATGAGGCCCAAAAAGGAAACGCCGATTGTTAAGGGTGATACCGCAATAAAAGATGTTCTTTTAAAGATCACAAAATTTAAAGCGGGCAGTGCCAGCGTCGTAAATGACAAAGGCAAATTGGTCGGTATATTTACCGACGGCGACTTGAGAAGACATTTCAAGCGCGGGCGGAAACTTCTGGAGTGTAAAGTTAAAGATGTAATGACAAAATCACCATACACGATCAAGGGTGACCGTCTCGCGGCGGAAGCTTTTGAGATACTTACTAGCAGAAAGATCGATGAAATACTGGTTGTTGACAAAAGCGGCAAGCCCATCGGGATTCTGGATGTGCAGGATATATTGAAGGCGGGGCTTGTGTAATGCCGATGGAACGAGAGATGAAGGACGAGAGACGATCGTTCGCTGCGCTCACTAGGACGAAGGTTACATAATGTTACGTAAAAGTTAATTGGGGTTAATTTAGGTTGCATTTATCGCGATACGTAACCCATTGTAACATTAATTAACCTGAATTAACTTCATGTAACGTAGGCCGAGGGCCGTGTCCCGTGGGCCGATACTAGTCACCAGCCACGCATTCCGCCTACCGGCTGGCACTTTATGGACCGTCTCCGATTATACTTAAGGCGGTTACGAGAAACAGTACTCTGAACAGAAACGGTTTTTCATAATTTACAGAATAAACTTTTTGATTACAGAACAGGACTGAATAAATGAAAACATATCCTAATGAAATTATTGAAAGAGCCAAAAAGATAAAGATCCTCGTGCTTGATGTCGACGGTGTTCTTACCGACGGAAGGATCGTGTACGGGACTTACGGTGATGAAATAAAGAATTTCGACGTGAACGATGGTCTAGGGATATTTCTTTTGAAAAAGAGCGGTTTAAAATGCGTAATAGTCACTGCAAAAGGTTCGCGTGTCGTGACCAAACGCGCGAAAGAACTAAAAATAGACAAGGTCTATAAAGATTTTCATTATAAGATCGAGGCATATAATAAACTTTGTAAAAAATTTAAAGCAAGCCCTGAAGAGATATGTTTCGTCGGGGATGATCTTATCGATATCCCGATCCTGAAAAGGGTTGGGCTTGCGGTCGTGCCGACGAATGCCATGGAAGACGTTAAAAAAGTAGCGCATTTAATAACCGAAAAAAGCGGAGGGCGCGGCGCCGTAAGAGAAGTCTGTGATCTTATCATGAAATCTCAAGGCACATGGGAAACGGTTACCGCCAGATATTTCGCGTAAGCGGGAAGTAAGGATCAACAAAAAATGTTCACTATAAAGGTCAAATCCGAGTTCAATAGCGCCCATAACTTAAGGGGATATAAAGGCAAGTGTGAAGAGTTACACGGCCACAATTGGACGGTGGAACTCGCGGTATGCTCGGAAAAACTGGACAAAACCGGCATGGTCGTGGATTTTAAAGAGGTCAAAGAAGCTCTGAACGAGATTTTACAGGCGCTTGACCATAAGTATTTGAATGAGCTGAAGTATTTTAAAAAAAATAACCCCACTTCGGAAAATATAGCGAAGTATATCTTTAATGAGATATCCGAACGAAGGCCGGATATCTCCATTAAGGAAGTAACGGTTTGGGAAACGGATTCCTCGGCGGCTACGTATTCAAATAATTAACGAAAAAACGGAGAATACGGTTGGATCATGGAAAAAGCGGTAGCACTTGTTTCTGGAGGGATGGATTCTGCGGTAACATTGTTTATCGCGAAGCAAAAGTATGAACCATATGCGCTTATTTTCGATTATGGACAAAAGGCCAGAAAGGAAATAAGATGTGCCCAAAGGATAACCGAAGCTGCCGGATGCAAAGCCTGTGTTTTAAAGATATCTATGCCGTGGAAGGGTAGCGCATTACTGGACAAAAAGAAAGCTATCCCAAAAATTAATATTAACAGGGCCAAAAGTATCCCTGATACATATGTTCCTGCGCGGAACATTATATTTCTCAGTTTTGCTGTTTCGTTCGCCGAGGCCATAGGCGCCGGAGCTGTTTTTATCGGTGCGCATCAGATGGATTTTTCGAATTATCCCGATTGCCGCGGGGAGTTTTTTGAGAATTTTCAAAGAACAATAAGAAAAGGCACAAAATATGGGGCGGAAGGTCACCCGGTCAAGATAATCACCCCTATATTGAATAAAACAAAGAGAGAAATTGTTGAAATAGGCGATCGGTTAGGGGTGCCTTTTAAAAAGACGTGGTCATGTTATAAAGGCGGGAGTAGACCTTGCGGCGTGTGTGAATCTTGTATGTTCCGAGCCAAGGGGTTTAGGGAAGCGGGAGTGAAAGATCCGCTGTAGCTTTGGTAGTACATAGTATGTGGTATGTAATGCCGAAGAAATGAGGCACTAGACACTAGTCACAAAAAAATAATATAATCCATGGATCAAGCGAAAGTATCGGAAATATTTTTATCATATCAAGGAGAAGGGCTCTTTGCCGGCAGCAGGCAACTCTTTGTACGGTTTTATGACTGTAATCTGAATTGCAGCTATTGCGATACCCCGAGGGAAAGTTATAAATCGTTCACGAAGGAAGCGCTCCTGGCTAAGATACTCGATTTCGAGGATGACTATAACGAGATCGCGCTTACGGGCGGCGAACCTTTGCTTTACGCGGATTTTCTAAAGACATTCATTCCGTTATTCCGCAGATACCGGCAACATCCGGTATATCTTGAGACAAACGGGACATTGTGGAATGAACTCGAAAAAATAATAGATTTTACGGATATCATTGCCATGGACATCAAGCTGCCTTCTTCCGGAGGCGGCGATACCTTTTGGAAAGAGCATGAGGCGTTCATAAAAATAGCGGCAAAAAAAGAATTGATAGTTAAAGCTGTTATAACCGACTCTACGACGATAGACGATATAAAAAAAATGGGGGATATCCTGTCCTCTGTTGAGAAGAAATTTTTAGTCGTCCTCCAGCCGGTAACGGCAGTGAATGACAAAACCGAACAGCCGGATGGGGAAATGATCTCATATTTTAAAGGATATCTTCTGAAAGAAACACGAAAAGACGTGGTGATACTCGGCCAGATCCATAAGTATTTGGGAGTTAGGTAGCGAACGGTGGATAGTCGGTGGAGACGGCAGGTTAGTATGTAGTATGTGGTATGTAGTGCCGATGGAACGAGAGACGATTGTTCGCTGCACTCACTAAGACGATAGACGAAGGACGAATTCCCGGCAGATGGTATTTAGCATTTGGCATATGGCAGAGCGCATGGCGGGACGAGGGACGGGCGTGACTGGTGACTCGTATCGGCCCACGTTACCAGAGACGAAGGACAATGGACGAAAGAAGCATGTTGAAAAGAGCCGCAACAGATGCGAGAAAACGTTACTTTGCTGTAACCGTTTCTAGTAGGAGAATACGCTTCTTAACAAGAAGACCTAACAAATATGTGAGGCGGCTACGGGGAACAGTACTCTGAACAGAAACGGTTTTTCATGGTTTTCAAAAACAGCCATTTGATTGCATGACAAAAGTCAGCAGGAAAACGTAACAAAGATATGGAGCAGCTACGAGAAACAGCACTCTGAACAAAGACGGTTTTTCATAGTTTACAAATTGACTATTTGATTACAAGGCAAAAATGAAAAAGAAGAATAACTATAACGGCATTCAGGAAAACGTGAGAGAGATGTGTCTTCCCGAGATAGAGGTGTGGGAGAATAAATATCCCGATAAGGATTATGTTATAAAGATCGACACCCCTGAATTTACATGTATGTGTCCCAAAACGACACTTCCGGATTTCGCGCACATTTTTATTTAATATTCACCCGCGAAATGGTGCGTGGAACTAAAATCTTTTAAAGAATATCTTCTAGCGTATAGGAGTGTTGGTATTTTTCATGAACACGTTGTGAACAGGATCCTGTCCGATCTTGCAGCAAGTTGTAAACCCAAATGGATGAAAGTAAAAGGGGTCTTCAACACAAGAGGCGGCATTACAACTATTGTAGAGGCGGAATACAAAAAATAATATAATGAAAATAAAAACGCGGCGTTATTATATATATTACTTTTTGAAAATAGCATTGTTCCTGATGAGCCGTGTGCCGCTACAGGTAAGCTTATTTTTCGCCGGGATGCTGGGAAACCTTGGTTTTTATCTGCTCCCGAAATACCGGGATATCGCTGTAAGAAATCTAGGTGAAGCCTTCGCGGGTGACACTAAAAAATGTGAAGAGATCACTAAGAAGCTTTTTGCGAATTTAGCCAAGAATGGCGCCGAATGGATAAAACTTTACGCTATTAAGCCAAAAGATATATTTAAAATAGTAACAGAATTTGAAAATATCGAGTATTTGAAAGAAGCTGTTGCCAAAGGGCGTGGAGTTATAGGTCTTAGTTTTCATTTCGGAAACTGGGAACTTCTGGCGATATGTCTTAAACAAATGGGGTATGAAGGCAGCGTGGTCGCCCGGAGAATATATTTTTATAAATACAATGATCTTTTAGTGAAGATGCGCGCAAGGTTCGGGCTAGGGACTATCTATAGAGATGA
>JAQUNB010000060.1 GCA_028717825.1 Candidatus Omnitrophota bacterium | reverse complement strand
AGAAGTGCCCGGCACATTATATGTAGTTCCCGGAGGCACAACAACCGGTATAAATCCGACTTTACCTGAAGCAGACAGGATCACGGGCGCGTTGGATATCGAAATGAACAATAGACCCGTCGAATTCAGAACATTTTTATTCGGGCAAGATGAACAGCGTATGGCCGGTATCGTAGATTGGCTTGGGACGGATTCATATTTTAAGGACGGTACGCTGTATCTTAAGAGAGATAGTACGGGGAATGCCATACCTCTTTCGGAGTGGGTCAACAACATGTATACCATTTACAATATGCCCCAGTTCGGCGAGATAAGGCAGGACGCTGTCCTTAATAAGATATTTGAGGATAGCAAAGGAAGCTCTTTCCTCTTTGGCGTAGCAAAGATGTCTAATATAGAAAACGGTCAGTTGTTTATCAATGTTAGCGCGTTAACTCCGCAAGATCCGACAATGGGGAACTTCTTATCCGCCATGCTGGGCTTTTCCAAAATGGATCCGATGAGGAATATTCTACAAGTTGCCGGCTCTGAAGGTTATTCGCCGGCTTACGCCAGCCAGTTCACTAAATTCATGGCGGGAACAGAAAAAATATCGGCAAAAGAGTTTTTAGATAATGTGATCACGGTTTCAAGGAATTCTGATTTCAGGGACATGGCGGGGATCCCGGCCGACGCAACCACATTAAATGTGATAACGCAGAGCGGGCAATATAAATGGTGGGCTGACCGTATCTGGTATTTGGCGGCATATTCGGGAGTTATTACCGACCAATGGTCAAAAGATACGGGAAGAAAAGTTGTTCTTGATACGGTTCTCGCGAACGCGAATAAAATGTCAAAGGTATTACAGAAGTATGCTTCCAAACAATGGAAGAGGGATCTTAATATAGGGAACAACGATGATTTTGGGCTTCTAATGTATCTGGCCAGACGCAAGAATGCGACCGGCGTGGAAATATATGATCAACCAGCCGAATTGCTAAGGGTAGCGCTTGGGTATTACCACGGTACGGATTATTTGCAAAGGGCAGGAGTAAGTAAAGCGGAACAGAAAGCGCTTGCCGCCAGATTTGACCAAGCCGTAATGGGTGCCGAATATGCGCTTGCTCAGCTTTTTATGTCCTATATTACACTTAACGAGTCCTTAGCGGACTTAGATGCTCTTCCCGAACAGGCAGAAGGTCAGGATGTTTTTGTTGTATCTTCGCTCGATGATGCCAAAACACGTATGCTGAACAATACCGAGGAAGTAGTCGTTACCAAAATACAAAAGGACGCGAAAGGTAAAGAAAAAACGAATATCATGTTCGGCAGAGTAAGGCTGACACTGGATACTATGTATCGTCTGGCGGGCGAAAGTCAGGAATATATACCTGATCCGCAAAAAGCCGACGAAACAAAGAGCTCTTTGAACACCATGATCGAAAGGATGTTCGTGCCCGCCGGCTCCTCTATCCCGATGGGATGGCTGACGGGTCTTTTCGCGCCTGCCGGGCAAGCGGAGCTTACAGTAAGCCCGATCAATTTATCGGCTATAGGTCAGCCGGCGTCGAAAAAAGGCAGCATTACACAGCAGGAAGATGTTATTAATACCCTTTTGGCGCAGCGTGAGGCGCTGGGGGAAGCTATCGCTAAGGCAATGGGATTAAAGCCGGGGACAAAGATAGTCCTCGCGGATAACCTTACGGAAGAAGGTATAACAGAATCTTTCTTAACACATCAAACGTTTGTTACTGCCGAAGGGCAGGCGGTAAGTGCTCCTAATTTCGGCGATTTAAGTGTGGCAAGGGCACAAGCTGAACTAAGCGTTGCGCTCGCTGAAGTCCCGCAGGCAGGACTGCAGAACGGTTATATCAGGCGTCTAAAATGGGAAACAGGCGCGTTGGTTGGATATGATCTTGCGAGAGAAAGTTATGACGCAGAATTTTCTATGGCCATTGATACCATTAAAGGCAGTAAAGTCAAAGAGGCGCTTTTAAGGGTTCGCGCGGCAGAGATCAAATATAAAAATGCGCTTATTCAGGTCTCGAACGACCGGCAAATGGTTCTGGCCAGATATAATGCCGCTCGCCAAGACGTGGAAATGTCCGAAAAAAGATTAGAAGATTGTGATGCGCTTGTATCGGAGAGAAACAGCGCGTTTGAAAAATATAAAACAGCTGACAACAAATTGTCATCGGATAAAGCCGAAGACGCCCGTGATTCCGCGTTTAGAGACTTAGTCCAGTCAAGACTTCGAATGAACGAGGGAAGGATAGAACTTGTAAAATGGGGAATAAGTGCCGATGAGGCGGAGAAAACAGACGCTCAAGAACAGCTTCGGACCATGACCAAGATCATTTTTGGAGATAATGTCCCGGGTATCGAAGGGATGGGAACGTCGGAATTATTGGCCGCAATAAGTGAAAAAATGAAAGATGTTCCGGCAGGTGCTTTTATTGAGGCAGCTTTCCGGAATTTGCTTCTCGGCGAAAGATTTAATATAAAAGCCGCGGAAGCCCAGAAAAGGACCGTATCCGGAATAAATTTCGATATGCAGCTTCGCGCGACATATGTCTTTTCGCAGATCTTGCAGTTAAAAGCATGGGGCAAGGGGGAGAGGTTCATTTTAGGTCCTTCCTTGAGCGTTCCGATATTCGATCCTACCAGTGATAATAGGGAAAAAGCCGGCGAGTTCGGTGTTCTTCTAAGCGCGTTGCAGTATTCTCTTGCCGAAAGAATGGTGTTTGATAACGTGAGCGCTAAGTATCATGCGCTTGGCTTGGCCCTTAACGCGTTAAGCGCCGGTGAAAAAGATGTCCAGCTTGCCCAGACAGCGATTGATGATCTTAGCGATTCAATGGCAAAACAAGACAGCGCGCGGGCTCTTCAGCTCAATATCGATCTGGGTTGGGCGCAAACCAAATTACAAAAAGCGCAGGCCGAAGCGGTTGGTTGTCTTATAAGCCTTTTAAACGCCGCCGGTGTTCCGTATGGCCCGCTTGAGACCGGTTCGGATGATGCCAGAAAGATATCACAGGATGTTTATGAAACTAATCTGGATCAGATGCAAGGCGCTGTCGCGCTGATAAAACCCGGACAGGACCCATTCGCGGATAAGGCAACCCTGTGGGGTTCGGAGTATCAGCTTGTAAAGTTGGATAATCCCGTAACAAATGCCGACGGCGAGGTTTGTCCCTACGAATTAACCGATACCGCTAAAGGTATAAAACACTACTTACCTGTTGACGATAACGGGTTCGGAAAATTTAAGATAGATGTTGACGGCACAGCCCAGAGTTACCGGATAATTTACAATGGCGGCTATATCGCGAAGGAAGATCTACAGCTTTTTGAAGGTGTTACGGACGAAGTTTTAGGCAAATTATGGGATAAATTGGTTGACGAAGATTATATCGATGAGAACGGTTATATAATCGCGGACTTTACAAAAATAGACAGCGCCGATAAATTGGACCTTGGTAAAAACCTCGATGGATACAAACAGGCAGTTTATGAAAAACTGAAAGAAGCCCAGAAACAAAGAGGCTGGTTCGGCGGATACACCGAGGACGGAAGGTCTTTTGTGACAACAACGGGCAAGGTAAGGCTCGGCGGCCGTTTGAGCCAGGCGACCGGAGCGGATGTCGCCAGAGTGGAAGCGGCCAAGATAAATGAATGGAGAGAGGCCGAGGCGCAAAGAGGATGGGTCATATCGATCGGCGGTACTTATGATTTCTGGGAGTTTAACGGCTTTACAATAGATAAATTTACGCCGTTACTGCCTCTTCCGGCTAATATGACTCACGGGGCGCGCTTGGCCCTTATCGGTTATCAACTTGCTCAAGGGACTCTCGCGCCGCCGCTCGGCGCTGCGGCAACTATAGTCACGATATACGACTGGGTAATGCATGAAAAAGAAAAGACGAAGCTAAAGGAATATCGCAAGGGACAACATGAAGGCGAACGCGCAAAAGAGGTTGTTGGCGAGGTTCAAGCAGGGGAAACATTAATTTTGCTTGAAAAAAATGTTCAAACGACCGAAGAGGCTGTCGCGACACGTAAGGCACAATTAGAAAGGGCCAAAGAAGAGCTGGCACGGACGATCGAAGAAGTTGCGTCAGGTAAGACATCGAGAACGGCTCTACGTGAAGCGAGATCTGAAGTAAACAGGCAAGAAAGTGCGCTTAAAAAAGCAGAACGTAAACTGGAACAAGTAAGGCAGCAATTGAGTAATGCGCAAGTGCAGGCTGAAACCCGCGAAAGAAAACCTCTGCCCAAAGAACCTAGCCCGAGTTTAGGAGAAGTTACCGCGGCTAGTGCCGCGAAAACCGAACCGCTTCTTGCCGATCTAAATTATCTGCGTGAGACGAGGTCCAGGGCTGTTCCCGGAATAGGATATTTTGGTTGGACAGATCATTTATCTTATCGGGAAGACCTGTATGGAACAGGTAAAAACGGTAATATAGATGAAGCCCGGTTCGGGGCAAGCGTCATGTATCCGTTCGTGTTAGGCGGCGATCCTGCCAAAAATATTTCTTCTGATCTACAAAAGGCCTATATGGCGCAGAAAGAAGCGGAACACTTGGAAGCGGTCCGTCAACTTTATGCCGCGAATGATAATCTGCAGTATGCTGAAGCTGTGAAAAACGCCTATATGGTGCTTCTGTCAAATTCGAAAAGTACGGAACGATCCATAACGGAACTTGCCAAGGTCATGCAGGTCCCGGACAGCGATATGGGTAAATTCAGGGTATTGGTCGCGAATATAGAGTCGGCGCTTGTCAAAGCACAAGAGGCATACGAAAACGCGAAAAATATCGTGGAAACGAAAAGGGCCGCGAGCGTAGAGGCGGGAAACAATGTTTTTCTCTCCGAAGCGTTTGCCGAGATATTTATGAACATGACCAGGCCTGAGTCTTTGCCGGAAGAGATATTTAATACGCTATATGCCCGCTCTTATAAAGGTAAGGCAATGGCGGCTTTCGCGGAAGCCAATGCGAAAGAGATAAAGCGGCAACATATGTTTTTCTTAAAATTGGATTATAGCTTCAACAGCCTTACAAACGATTATGGACTTTTAGGCGGCATAGTAACGGAAATTTGGGATACAGAAAAACACATTCAGGCAATTCAACTTAGTGCGGAGAGACAAGCCCTGCGTGCAAGCGCCAGCATACTTGATAAAAATCAAAGGCACGAAGTAACCCAACTATACAACGAGACCCAGAGGAAATATACGGACCTACAGAACAAGATGCTGCTTTTGCTCGATGCGGCAAAAAAGCTCAGTGAGGATAGATACAAATATTATACAAGAGAGATAAATGTGGATGCACTCACGGGGTCCATCGGAATATATACCCAAAGGCTCAATGATTATATGAGTTCCGTAAAGGGATATATGGATGCCGACAGGGACCTAAGGTCGAAACTAAGCGAATTTAACATAGCGGTTAAGCCGTACAAAGGCATGGAAGGCACTCCTTTACGGGATACTCAGGCCGAGCAAGCGGAAACAATTAAAAACGCTCTCAATAATCCCGAAGTACCTATTTATCTGCAAGGTCTTCATAAAACAAGACAGGAACCTTATTATATCGATGAAAATGGCCAGCTTCATAACGACCCGGTCCATATAGATGTGCGTGATATCAAAACCGGTAAAATAATAAATCGTATTTACTGCCGCTATGACAATAAGGGCAAAGTTGTCTATTACGATGATACGGGACGAAAAGAGACTTCAGTGTATTCTTATCAAACTGAGGCCGCTTCCCGAGGCAGTAGTTACGTCCAGCCGGATGCGACGTTGAGATTTGTCGAGACGAAGAATGCGGATTACCCGTATTTAGCGGCATTGGCGCAGTTTGCTTCTGGGAATGAACCATCTGCTGCAGCAGGATACATGCCGGCCATTGTGAGTTATATCGTTCAGGGTAAAAACATACAAGCAGGGAGTCGCCTCGGCATTGTGAAAAATGTCCAGGCAGTATTAAAAGGGCTTGGTTATAAGATCAGTGATGCCGACGGCATTTTTGGCGCCAAAACGTGGAAGGCTTTAAAATCTTTCCAGAAGCAAAGGGGCCTCCGTGGAACAGGCTTAGTTGACAGTAAGACCGTCATCGCGTTCTATAAAGCGTTATTCGAAAAGGCAGGCATAGTTTCCAAAATGCCGAAGACCGGCGACGTTGACACGCGCGGGTATTGGGAGATACTATCCGTAAACGCTGATCCGGACAGACAATATGGTCTTGCTATTACGAGCCCCGAAGGGGAAGAGCTTGCCGAAGTTACACTGGAAAACGGCAAAAGAGGGATCGCCATAACAGGCGTCGCCATAAAAGCGTATGATTTTACCACTATCGAAAGATCTACTTATGAGATCAAAAAAAACGGTAGGGTTTATGCCTTTGGTGTTAAAGCTGCACGTATCGGTGGACGCGAAGAACTTCTGTCCAGAGTTGTAATAGTAAAAGACCTTGATAATAATCCTCTTGAATCGTTCGCAGTCGAAGTGTTGCAGGGTAATTATTCCGGGTTTGCGTATCGGACGATAGGTGAAAGTAAAAAAGCACAAGAATTGTGGCAGGGTAAGGTTTACGATAATGGCAAAATACCGGAAAGTCTTTCCCGTAACAATGAATACAGGGTTGTAGATCTTGGTAATGATACAAGTTTTGTCGGCAGGCTGGCAGGCACGTTTGAATATACGCAAACAGGTAATCTGTCATGCGTGACATATTTACGTGGTTATATCCCGGCCCCGGGAAATTTTAACTTTACCGCTATCGAAATAGCGTATATAAAAAGCCACGGAGGGATACTGTATGTGAAATATGTAGGGACAGAACCTGACGGTGGGCCGTGGCAAGAGATGAGATTCGCCGATGGGACAGTAAGCCAAGTCGTTGAAGGTACTTTCGGCTGGGATCAGAGTTATAAGGTACGGACAAAGGGGTCATCTATTGCCGGGGATAACGGGACTTTTACGTTTGTTCCGGGAAGCCCATTGAATAAAGGGGGAAACCTCATCAGAGTGGATTATAATGTGTCCGGTAATTATTTTCCTGAAGACGATCTTTCAACGCCCGCTATAGATGAAGCAG